>JAYTLP010000045.1:0-2850 GCA_043729375.1 Myxococcales bacterium | reverse complement strand
AAGAGCCGTGCGAACAGCAAACGCAGCGTGCCATCCATGGGCGGGGTCTCCGGGTTGGCGGTGGGGCGGCGTCGCACCTGCACCCTGCCTTCTCGGTTGCCCCGCTCAAGCCCCGTCGCTGTCAGCCCTTATCCGATTGCCGATGACCGGCGTCTTGACACGACTTCCGGCCGCCAGATCTGCTCGCGCGCCATTTCGGAGGCTGCTATCGTCCATTCCGTGAAGAACACCTTGTCTATGTGCCTCTCCCTCTTTTCGATGTTGGCGCTCTCCGCCTGTCACGTCGTCATCGACTCGAACGCGTGCACAGACGGCGTCCTCGACGGCAGCGAGAGTGACGTCGATTGCGGCGGTAGCTGCGGCGCGTGCCCCCGCGGCGATGCGTGCTTCCGTGACACGGACTTTGCATCGAACTACTGCAGCGCGAGCTCGCGCTGCGAGATCCCCGTGGTCACCGGTCTTCCGAGCTCAGCGGGCGCACCGACGTACGGGATCGATTCCGGCGCCGGGATCAGCGTGACGCTGGGCACGCAAAAGCCGGCTACGGCATCACCGCCAATACCGGCGGCAGCTACCGCCTGGTGTGGACGGGCGATGCCGGTGTCAGCCAGACCTACCTCAACTTCACGGGCACGATCTGGACCACGGGCGTCTTCGACAGCCTCACGCCCGGCTGTGGCGGCAACATCTGCCCGCTCGAGAGCGGCGACGTCGTGAACGCGGCGCAGTCCGTCACCGGCGGTGACGTCATCACGTTCGACACGGTCGCCACGGACGGCCTCGACGGCTTCGACTTCACCGCCACCGCGCAGCCGGTCTACTTCGACCTCCGCATCGATGGCCAGGCGATCGCGAGCCTCGTCTTTTTCACCTCGGGTGGACAGCTCTCGAGCCCGCCGAGCCTGCCGTTCGGCCTGACGACTCAGTGACACGCACGCACCGGATGCAGGTGCGGCGGGCTCTCCTCGGCCTAGCCCTCTGTACGCTCGGGTGCGAGACGACGCCGCCCGACGTCACACGAGAGCAAGCCGTGCGAACGAAGCTCGGCGTGCCACGTGACGCCGCGCGCGTAATCGTGTTCTCGCAGTCGGCTCACCTCGACATCGATTGGCAGAACACCTTCGACGGCTACTACGACACCTTCGTGGGTGACATCTTCACGAAGGCCGCCGACGTGCTCGAAGCGCAAGATCGCGCGACGTACAGCGTCGCCGAGATGGCGTTCCTCAAGCACCACGTGGAGGCGCATCCGAACGAGCTGCCCCGCCTGCGAGCGGCGGCCGCGCGGGGCGCGCTCCATGTCGTGGGGGGCGGCATGACGAGCCCCGACACGGTGTTGCCGGAGACGGAGCTCTTGCTGCACGACTTCATGTACGGCGCGCGCTTCGCCGAAGACACGCTCGGTACGCGCGCGCATGCGGCGTGGTTGCCGGACTCGTTCGGACACGCAGCAACGGTGCCCGACTTGCTCGCCTCACTCGGGTTCACGAGCGTGGCGTTCGCGCGGGTCGACGGTGCATCGACGCTCTTCGAGAACATCCAGCACGGAGAGCAGGTACGACCGGGCTCGACCGCAGCGCAGCTCGAGGCGCTCGGCAGCGCCGACTTTCTCTGGCGCGGTCCGGGCGGTGGCACCGTGCTCGCGCACTACCTGTCGCACAACTTCTACTGCACCGGCGACGACATCGACTACGACGAGCCCTTGCAGATCCCGGGCGGCCACGTCGGTGTGTACGAAGGCGATCAACCCGACTTTACCGACGGCAAGATCGACGGGTACATCGCTGCGCTCGCGCCGTACGCAAAGACGCCGTACTTGTTCGTGCCGGTCGGTTGCGACTTCCAGTTTCCGAAGGAGAAGTTGATCGCGTACCTCGACGGCTACAACAAGCGACGGTACGGCTCGACCGGCGTCTACGCGGTGACCGGAGCGTTCGACGACTACGCGGAGCTGGTGCTCGCACACAAGGACGCACTTCCGACGATGGAAGCGGACATGACGCCGTACTTCGAAGGCTTCTACGGCTCGCGCGCGGACGTCAAAGGTGCGGTTCGGCGCGCGACGCGTCCCTTTCTCGAGGCGGAGCTCTTCGCGAGCGCACTCGGCGACGGCGCTCGCACCGCGCTCGGAACCGCCACGGACGACCTCGAGCTCCTGACGCGGGCCGATCACCACGACTTCGTGACGGGGACGGCGACCGACGCGGTGGTGGCAACCGAGCAGCTCCCGCTCCTCGCGACCGCGCAAGCCGCAGGTGATGCGGCGCTCGCCTCGGTCGCATCGGCGATCGCGTCGCACATCGCGCCGTTCCCCGAATCGCGAGCGCGCGTGCTCGCGCTGAACGCCGCTGCCACGACGCGCTCCGGCGTGGTCACTGCACACCTGACGTTCGCCGCACCCCTCGCAGATGCGGGGCTCCACGCACACGTCGGCAACGCGGATCTACCCGTCGAAGTGCTCGGCACCGACGGTGCGGCGGGCGCGATCACCGCGGCGGACGTGCGCGTCCAGCTCGACTCGCTGCTCCCGTTCTCGTGGCAGATCGTCGACTTCGTACCGGGTGCGGTCGCCGCGCCGGCGTCGCCGCTATCGGTATCGCTCCTCGACGAGCTCGGGCAAGCCACGACCGGCTCCGCCGTGAGTCGTGTCGTGCTCTCGAACGCGCACGTCGTCGCAGAGTGGCGTCGGACGGTCGGGTTCGCGCTCACGTCGCTCGCGATCGACGGCAAGGAGACGATCGCGGCGCCCTCGTTCGTCGTACACGACGCCGCCGATCGCGGTGGGCTCTGGCGCATCGGCAGCGAGATGTCGGGGTGTACGTACACCCCGCTGCCACCAGCCACCGATGC
>JAYTLP010000044.1:0-3525 GCA_043729375.1 Myxococcales bacterium | reverse complement strand
CTCATGAGATACGACGCGAAGCCGTAGATCCAGTTCTGATTGAACGCGACCGGGAACGCGAACAGCGCGAGCCACGGGGATCGGCCCAGCGACCGCGCGAGCGCCAGCACGGCCAGCGGAAAGAGCACGAGGTACGCGGACAGGAAGAGCTTGTTCGCGGTCTCGACATCGACCACGTACATGAGCACGTGGATCGATCCGTAGAACAGCCAGTACGGCACCATGCGCACGCGCAGATCGTAGAACTCGGCGATGCGCGACGCGGGGTCGTGGAAGTCGTGCCAGCCCCGGGCGAGCGCGAGGTGGTTCGGAGTGTCCAGCATCGGAAGCATGCGCTGGTGCCACACCGGATAGAGCGCGAAGCAGGTGAGCGCGACCCAGACGACTGGCAGCCCGCCCTCGGCGAGCACGAGGCGCCGCAGGCGCGCCATCGTCAGCGGGTGACCGAACGCGCCGCCCACACGATGCGCGGGACGCGGACGAGGACGTCGAGGTAGTCGCGCGGCCGCACCTTCGAGCCGCTCTGGTGCTCCCAGCGCACGCCGACCTCCGCGATGGGGTGACGCAACCGGAGCGCCAGGTGAAGCACCTCGATGTCGATCCCGAAGCGGTCCTCGTGGCAACGGGAGTACAGGTCGCGCGCGACATCGCCGTCGAACAGCTTGAAGCCGCATTGCGTGTCGAAGATGCCGGGCACCGCCCACCCGCGGATCCACAGGTTCCCGAGACGGCCGAGGAGCACGCGCAGCGACGATTGCGACACGCGCACATCCGAGGTACCGACGGCGCGCGACGCGGTCACGACCTCGGCCCCCTCCTCCAGCGCGGGCTCGAGGCGCGCGAGCTCGTCGATCGGCGTGGCGAGATCGGCGTCCATCACGAGCACGCGCGCGCCCCGCGTGACGGCAACGCCGGCGCGGATGGCTGCACCCTTGCCGCGGTTGGCCGAGAGGCGGACGAGGCGGACGTGCGCATGCGTCGCGCCGTACGCCTCGACGACCTCCGCCGTGTGATCTTTGGACCCGTCGTCGACGACGACGATCTCGCTCGGAGCGGACCGCGTCGCCAGGTAGCGCTGCGTCTCGGCGAGTGAACGCTCGATGCGCCGCGCCTCGTTGTACGCAGGAATGACGACGCTGAGCTGTGGAGACTCGTCCATCGCTGGGTCGCGCTTATAGCAGCGACGACGGTTTTTCGACAAGCGCCGGCGTCTGGACGGGCGCGCGGCGTTCCACTAGGGTGCCCGCAGGGAGCGAAGCCGGTGGCCATCGAGACGTCAGGGGTTCGAAGCGAGCGCGCATTGCAGGTGGACTACCACCGTGGGGCCGACCTCGACCATGCGGCGTGGCAGCGCGAGGGCGCGTATTTCTCCGAGACCGAGGCGGCGCTGCTCGCGAGCGTCCGCTGCGAGGCCGACGAGCGACTCCTCGAGATCGGTTGCGGCGAGGGTGGCAACCTCTGGCACCTGCGGCACCTCGCCGGCGCGCGCTTCGGCATCGACTTCTCCGCCGCGCGCGTCCGAGCAGCGTCACTGCAGGGCGGCGGGGCGCTCGTGGCCTGCGCCGACGCCACGCGACTCCCCTTTGCGGACGATGCCTTCGACGTCACTCTCGTGCGCGATCTGCTCCACCACGTCCCGACGCGGCTCGACGTGCTCACGCAGGCGCACCGTGTCACGCGCCACGGCGGTCGTCTGCACGTCTTCGAGCCGAACGCGCGCGCGCCGCTCGCGCTGCTCCAGGCCGCGACCGTCCGCGCCGAGCGCGGGGTGCTGCGCTCGACGGAGCGACGCCTCCGCGACGAGCTAGAAGCCACCGGATGGAAGCACATCGAGCTGACGTATGCGCAGCCCTTCCCCATCGAGCGCGTGGTGCTCAACCCGCGCTTCGGGTTGCCCTCGATCGGCCGGTACGCGCTGGTGCGGGACGCTCTGTCGGCGTTCAGCAGGATCGCGGGTCGCGTCGTCCCGGAGCTGGCGTGGCTCTACCTCTGCTTCACCGCGGAGAAATCGTGAGGCGCTCATGACCTGGTCGGGAAAGCGTGTCGTCGTCACCGGGGGCGCGGGCTTCCTCGGCTCGTTCGTCGTCGAGGCGCTCCGCCGTCGCGGTGCGACCGACATCGTCGTGCCTCGCTCGAGCGAGTACGACCTCGTCGAGATGGACGCCGTGCGTCGCCTCTACCGGGAGACGAAGCCGGATCTCGTGTTGCACCTCGCTGCCAAGGTCGGAGGCATCGGCGCGAACCGCGACAATCCCGGCAAGTTCTTCTACGACAACCTCATGATGGGCGTGCAGCTCATCGAGGAGGGTCGCAAGGTCGGTCTGCAGAAGCTGGTCGCTGTCGGCACCATCTGCGCGTACCCGAAGTTCGCCGCGATCCCGTTCCGCGAGGACGACCTGTGGAGCGGCTACCCGGAGGAGACGAACGCGCCCTACGGCCTCGCCAAGAAGATGCTGCTCGTACAGAGCGAGGCGTACCGGCGGCAGTACGGGACGAACAGCGTCGTCGTGTTCCCGGTGAACCTCTACGGCCCACGTGACAACTTCGACCTCCACACGTCGCACGTCATCCCCGCGATGATCCGCAAGGTCGACGAGGCCATGCGGTGCGGCGCGAGCGAGGTCACGCTGTGGGGGGACGGCACGCCGACCCGCGAGTTCCTGTACGTGGAAGACTGCGCCGACGGCATCCTCGACGCTGCAGAGCGCTACGACTCGTCCGACCCCGTCAACCTCGGCTCCGGCGAGGAGGTGTCCATCCGCGCGCTCGCCGAGAAGGTCGGCAAGGCGATGGGCTACACGGGCCGGTTCGCGTGGGATGCGTCGAAGCCCAACGGACAGCCGCGGCGCGCTCTCGACGTGACGCGCGCCAGGGAGCGCTTCGGCTGGACCGCACGCACGTCGTTCGACGCGGGTCTCGAGCAGACCATCGCGTGGTGGAAGGCACATCGCTCGTGAACACGTCCGACTTCGATCGCATCGACTGCCGCGGGCGTCGCGCGCTGATCACCGGAATCACCGGCCAGGACGGCTCGTACCTCGCCGAACTGCTGCTCAAGCGCGGCTACGAGGTCTACGGGATCATCCGCCGCAGCTCGTCTTTCAACACCGGACGGCTCGACTCCATCTATCAGGACCCGCACGTCCCCGATCGACGCCTCAACCTCGTGTACGGCGACCTCAACGATGCCTCGTCGCTGAACAAGATCCTGCGCGACGTCGGCCCCGACGAGATCTACAACCTCGGAGCGCAGAGCCACGTGCGCGTCTCGTTCGACGTGCCCGAGTACACGGCGGAGGTCACCGGCACGGGTGCCATCCGGCTGCTCGAGGCCGTGCGCGAGGCGGGCATCGCGCCGCGCTTCTACCAGGCATCGTCGTCGGAGCTCTTCGGCGCTTCGCCTGCGCCGCAGTCGGAGGCCACCAGGTTCCATCCGCGCTCGCCTTACGCCGTCGCCAAGCTGTACGCGTACTGGATCACCGTGAACTACCGCGAGGCGTACGGCATGTACGCCTGCAACGGGAT
>JAYTLP010000043.1:0-3413 GCA_043729375.1 Myxococcales bacterium | reverse complement strand
GGATAGACCAGCGAGAGCTTGTTCCAGAGCTCCGTCGCGGCGCGGCCGTTCGTTTCCACCTCGGCGGTGTCGTTCCGCAGCGACGCGAGCCAGGCCTGGTTGGCCCGCGCGGTCCCGATGTATTCGATCATGTTGCCTGCCTGGGCGACAGCGAGGCTCTCGGCCGCGCACCGCCCGACGTCGGCCGCCTGGCCGCCCTCTCGCCGGTAGATGATCGCGAGGTACGTCAGCGCGCGCGACAGGAGCGCCACGTCGCCCACGCGCTTCGCGAGCCGCACGCCTTCGATCATCTCGATCTTCGCCTCGCCCAGCGCGTCGTGGAAGAGCAGCGACGCAGCGAGGCCGAACTGCATGAGCGCGTGCTGCCCGAGGTCGCTCGAGACCACCGCCGCGTCGCGCGCGGCTCGCGCGTACTTCACCGTCTCCTCTGGCACCATGTAGCGGTCGCGCCGGAAGCTCGTGTAGACCAGCGCCTGGAAGAACTTGGCGCGCTGCATCGGCGTGCCGCGCTCTTCGATGATGGGCCGGACCTTGTCGGCCAGCGCGATCATCTCCGGCACGCGCGCGAGCCAGTAGTACACCCACGCTTGGTCGAGCCGGATCTGCACCCAGGCGTGCCACCACGCGTCGTCCTCGCCGACCGGCGCTGCGCCCAGCTCGGCCTCTGCCTGCTGGTGCGCGAGCAGCGCCTGCTCGTGCTTGTGGTGCGTCTCCCAGGTCTTGCCGATCTTGCGGTGGAGGTTGGCGCGCCGGACCCGCTCGTCCTCCGGCGTCCGGCCGAGGGCGTCGTCGTACGAGCGCCGCGCGTCGTCCTGCTTTCCGGCCAGCGTGAGCACGTCGCCCACGCTCTCGTGCGTTTGACGCAGCGTCTGGCTCCACTTGTCGGCCTGGTCTCCGCCTGCGCCGACGAGCTCGTGGAGCTGCGCCGTCGCCGCCCGGTAGAAGCCGATGGCCTCCTCGTTGGCGTACGCGGTACTGGCGTGATCGCCCGCGTGGACGAAGTGCGGAGCTGCCTTCTCGAGGACCTCGGCCCTGGACCAGTGGTACGCCAGGCTCGAGTAGAAGCGCGCTGCGTCGAGCGAGCCGATCTCGCGAGCCGCGATCGCCTCGGCTGCCTTCTGGGTCACCTCGGGGAGGCTCTCCTCCAGAGCCTTCGCGATCCGCGTGTGCACCTCCACGCGCGACCGCTTCAGCATCGACTCGTAGGCCGCGTCGCGCACCATCGCGTGCTTGAAAATGTACGCGGGGTTCTTGAGCCGCCGCTTGCGATACACCAGCTCGGACGCCACCAGCCGGTCGAGATCCTCTTGCGCCGCGGCCTCGTCGAGCGGGCTCACCGCCCGCAGCAGCTCGAACGTGAACTCGCGCCCGATGGCGGCCGCGACCTGCGCTGTCTCCTTCGCGCGGCCCAGCCGGTCGAGGCGCGCGACCAGCGAGTCGCGCAGCGTCGCGGGGATGGCGACCTCCGAGAGCGGCTTCGCGAGCGCGTAGCTGCCGTCCCGCTCCACGAGCGCGCCGGTCTCGATCATCGTCAGCACCAGCTCTTCCACGAAGAGCGGCACGCCGTCGGTGCGGCTCGCGACGACGTCGAGCACCTCGCGCGGCAGCGCGCGGCCGCTGGTGACCTTGAGGATCATCTGCTCGACCTCGGGTCGCCCGAAGCGGCCGAGCTGGATCGGCAGCACCGACGCCGACCACGGCGGCGAGAACTCGGGCCGCGCCGTGAAGAGCGCGAGCACGCGCGCCGAGCTCACCTCGCCGACGAGCTGACCGAGCAGCTCGACGGTGCTGGGGTCGGCCCAGTGCAGGTCCTCGATCACGAGCACCACCGGCTCTTTTTCGGCCATCTCGAAGAGCAGCGAGAGCACCGCGTTACGCGTCAGCTCGCGCTTTTTCTGCGGCGAGACGTCGAGCGGCGGCCACTTCGACGGCAGCGAGAGCGAGAGCAGCGGCATGAAGAGCGGCATCGCCTCCGCGAGGTCGAAGCCATGGAGCGAGAGCAGCACTTCGAGCTTGGTCAGCTTGCCGTCGGCCTTCACCTCGCGGTGGGGATCGAGCATCCGGTCGATGAGCTCTATGATCGGAAAAAAGGCGCTGTTGACGCCGTCGGGCGCGGCCCGGCACTCGAGCCAGGTGTGCGCCTCGTCGGTGAGTCGCTCGGCCAGCGCGCGGGTGAGGCGGCTCTTGCCGATGCCAGGCTCGCCGCTCACCAGGATGGCCTGCCCGGCGCCGCCGCGGACCTTGCCCCAGCCCTCGAAGAGCGTCGACAGCTCGCGCTCGCGGCCCACCAGCGGCACCTCGCGCGCGCCCGCGGCGAGGTCCCCGTCGCGCAGCGCAAAGACCTCGACCGGCGCGGTGGTGTCGTCGACGAGGCGCGTCATGGTCTCGTCGAGGACGAAGTACTTGCGCAGCAGCAAGCGGGCGCCGCCGCTCGCCAGGATCTCGCCGGGCTCGGCCAGCGCGGCCAGGCGGGCGCTGAGCTTCGGCGTCGTGCCCACCACGAAGCCGATGCGGCTCGAGCTCGGCTCGCCCAGCTCGCGCGAGACCACGAGGCCGGTGTGGAGCCCGACGCGGAGGTCGACGCGGATGCCGCGCTCGGCCTCCAGCGTGGTGCTGCGTCGGCGCACCTCGGCGGCCATGGCCAGCGCGGCGCGGGCCGCGCGGCGCGCGTCGTCTTCGCGCGCCGTGGGGTAGCCGAAATAGAACAGCACCGAGTTTCCGAGCGCGCTGGCCACGTGGCCGTCGAGGCGACGGGCGATCTCGGCGCACGCCTCCTGCTGCGTGCCGAGCACGTGATCGAGCTCTTCCATGTCGACGGGCTTGGGCCCGACGCTCGCCGCGCCCAGGTTGCAGCACAGGGCCGTGATCTGCCGGCGTTCGCCCTCGACCAGCCTCGGCGCGCGCGGCGCGGTCGAGAACTGGACCGTCACTGTCGCCGCGTCGGCGCTCGCCGGCTCGATCCGCGTTGCGCCGGTGCGCGGCCGGAGCTCGCTCACGTCGCAGCCCTCGAGATCGCGCAGCAGCCCCTCGGCGGTGACCTCGCGCACCGCCGCATCCTTGGCCGTGGCGCGCCGGAGAATGCGCCCGAGCGAGTGATCGGCGATGACGTCGGGGATGGGGATGGGATCGAGCGAGAGCTGCTTGAAGATGACCTCGGCCACGGTTTCACCGGAGATCACGCGCTTGCCGGTGAGGCACTCGAGGAAGACCAGGCCCCACGCGTAGAGATCGGATCGCGGCGTGAGCGGCTGGTTGCGGAGCTGCTCGGGCGCGGCATACGAGGGCGTGCCGATGGACTCGTTGGTCAGCGTGATGCGGGCGCTCTCGTCGCGCCGCGCCTCCTGCGTGAGCGCGCCAATGCCGAAGTCGAGCACGAGTGCGTTGCGCCGCGCGCCCGTGGGCACGATCATGAT
>JAYTLP010000042.1:0-4121 GCA_043729375.1 Myxococcales bacterium | reverse complement strand
GCTCGCGCCCGCCCGCCGACTCTCGCATGCGGGGCGCCACGTAGTTGAGGCGCGCGATCTCCACCTGCATGCGCGCCTCGCGGCTCTTCGCGTGGCGGTGGAAGATGTCCATGATGACGGCGGTGCGGTCGAGCACCTCGGCGCCTGTGGCACGCTCGAGGTTGCGAGCCTGACTGGGTGACAGCTCGTGATCGACGATGACCATCGTCGCGCCGGTCACGGATGCCTCACCGTCCGGCTCGAGCCCCGCGTCCACTGCTTCGTCTGGCTCGTTCTCGGCCTGCCACTTCGCCCTGGCCTTGTTCTTGACCTCCGGCGCGGCGCTCCCCACCTCGCCGGATCCGCCGGTCATCGCGGCCAGGGTCTTCAGCTTGCCCTCGCCGATGACGGTCGACGAAGACACGCTTTGCCGTCGCTGCGTGACGGTCCCTACCACCTCGTAGCCGAGCGTGTGCGTCAGCCGTCCGAGCTCCGCCAGCTCGGCGGCGAAGTCGGAGTCCGAGACCTCGGGCAGGTGCACGGCCACCAGGACCGCACGCGGCCTGGGAGGCACGGTTTCGTTGACAGACGCGCCCACAGCCGAGGCCGCTACTTCGCCGGCTGCTGCGTGAGCGCGCCGAGGAAGTCGCGCTTGCCGATGGGCACGCCGTTGGAGCGCAGGATCGCGTACGCCGTCGTGAGGTGGAAGAAGAAGTTCGGCTGCACGTGCTCGCGGAAGTAGTCCTCGCCCGTCATCGTCTTCCCCTCCCAGCGCGGCTGCGTGATGGAGCGCTTCGCCGAGTCGGCAAAGTCCTTCTCGCCGATCGTGTCGAGGTACGCGATGGTCCCGCGCACGCGAGCGTGGAGCTCGTCTATCGTCTGCTCCGTGTCGGCGTTCGACGGCGCGTCCTTGCCCGTGAGACGCGACACGCCGAGCTTCGCGGTGTCGCAGACCGCCTGCACCTGAAAAGAGAACGGGAGCTGATCGACGACGAGCCGGAGCCCGGCGTAGTGCTTCGAGTCGAACTTCTTGCTGTCGGCGTGGGCAGCGGCGGCATCGAGCCACCTGTCGAGCTGACCGAGCTGCTTCTTCATCTGGTTGAACGCGGCGTTCATCATGAAGGCAGGCTACTCGTTCGCGCGTCGCGTGGGGCGCGTGGCCGCCGCAGCGGACAAAGCATAGTCATTACTGTCCTAACGCGAATTTCTTGATCTCCCGGACCGAGACGCGCGACGATGAAAGCCTCCATGACACTCGAAGTCATTCTCGGGGTCGCTCTCGATGGCCCTTCCGTCACGGAGCGGGTCGACAGCGAATCACGCATCGGTACGCTGGTGGTCGGCCCGACCGGCTTCCTGCACGATTTCGAGCACCGCCTCGGCCTGCACGGCGAGGCGGCGCTCGAGGAGACGCGGGTCGAGTGTTACGCGCACCGACTCGAGGCCGTCGCTCGCACGCATGGCGGACGACTCTTCTGGTCGGAGGTGTACGCGAAGGACGCGCACGAGACCGCGCGGATCCTGCTCACGTGGCGAGACGCGCTCGTGCTCGGCGGATGGAACGGCGGGCCCATCGTCAACGGCAGCGCGCGCCTCGAAGCACTCGCGTGGATCGAGGCGATCGGTGCGACGGCCGACCATCCCGACGTGCCTGCGCTCCCGCCCGGCGTGGCCGACCGCTGGATCTCCGTCGTTGCCGAGCTCGACGCGGGCGCGCGGGTACCTTACACGCGCGTGCAGGTCGTCGATCCGTTGACGCAGCTCTCGGCGCGCGCGCGCGAGGTGCTGCACGCCATCACGCGGCAGGGCGTCTTCGTCGCGCAGACCCCGATCGCGGAGGCACCGCCTTCGGCGCAAACCGATCTCGGGCGCATGCAGCATCACCTGCGCCAGGGCGGCGCGTCGCCCTGGCTCGAGGGCGACGGCACGCTGGTCGTCGTCGAGGGCGCGCAAGCCGAGCTCGACGCCGTCGTCGAGGCCGTCGTCTCGAAGCACGAGCATGTCGTCGTCATCGGCGGTGCGCGGCCCGGGGCGCACCTCGAGCACGTCGAAGATGCGGCCGCGGTGTTGCACCCGCGCGAGCTCGTCGTGGTCGCGCCGGCCGTTGCGCGGGAGACCGTCCCCCCCGGCCCCTGGACCGACCGCGAGCGCTCGGCGCTGCGTGCGGTCTCGGTCGATCTCCTCGACGAGCCACGACAGCGTGAGGCACACGCCCAGGCGACGCGACGCATGCTGCTCCTCGCCACGGAGAAGCTCGTCATCCTCCGCTTCGAGGGCGGCGCGCCGGATGCGCTGCTCGACGAGCTTGCCGTGAGAGCTGGGGGCTCGCTGCGGGCCGTCACCCGACCCGCAGCCACGATGATCGAGCCGACATTGCCGCGCGCGGCCGCGACCTCGATCGAGCCGGAGCTCGCGTGGTCGCTCGAGGTGCACGAGCTCGGGGGCGCGCTGTCGCTCACGGGGGATCGTGCGGCCCGGAGGCGCATCGGCGAGGCGGTGCGCTCGTTCTTTGCCGCTGACCCTATCGACGGTGATGTCGCCCGGCGCATCGCCATGGCACAGCGCATCCTCGACCGCAGGGGCCTGCACGAGCTGGCCGCAGCCGAAGCGCTCGTCGAGGCCCACGAGCGCCTTCGTGCCTGGGTACGGGACGCGCGCCCCGATGGCACGTGGCGGCGCGGCGTTCCGGTGAACGCGCGTACGCAGCCCGGCGCGATCGATCTGCTCGTCTCGTCGAGCCGGGGCGCGCTCGTCATCGATCACAGCGCGATCGAGGACCGCGAGGAGGCCGTGGAGCACGCCCGCGGACAGGCGGCTCGGCTCGGCGCCTGGGCCGGCCTCGTCGGTGGTATCGGCATGCTTCACCTGCCCGTCCCCGGGTGCATCGTCACGCTCGGTCCTTTGTAGCCCCTTCCCGGACAGCGGAGGTCAGCCCGGCCTCCGGGAAGGGGTGACATCGCGATCGCAGTCGCTACACTGGGCGCATGGATCTCGTTCGTGACGCTGCGCTCGCCGCGCTCTCTCGCCGCCTCCGGTTGTCGAGGGCGCTCGCGTTCGTCGACCTCGAGACCACGGGCCTCTCCGTCGAGAACGACCGCATCGTCGAGCTCGCGATCGTGAAGGTCCTGCCGGGCGGCGACGTCGTGCGGCTCGCATCGCTCGTGCATCCCGGCATGCCGGTGCCTCGCGGCGCCTCGGACGTGCACGGGCTCACCGACGAGCACCTCGCCGCCGCGCCCCGCTTCGACGCGCTGGCCGCCGAGGTCGCGGCGTTCCTCGATGGCTGCGACATCGCAGGCTTCAACGTCGGCAAGTTCGACCTGCGACTCCTCGCGACCGAGCTCGCGCGTTGCGGCACGTCGCACTCGCTCGAACGAGCGCGTGTCGTCGACGTGATGACGATCTTCCACCGCCACGAGCGCCGCGACCTTCACGCGGCCGTGCGCTTCTACGCGGGCCGCGACCACCGCGGTCACCGCGCGGGCGAGGACGTAGACGCGACCATCGACGTCCTCATCGCGCAGCTAGACCGCTACCCCGCGCTTCCCGCCGAGCTCGATGCCCTCGCCGACTGGTGCAGCGGTCGCCAGAGCGACTGGCTCACCGCCGACGGCCGCCTCGCATGGAGAGACGGTGCAGCCCGCATCACCTTCGGAAAGCACACGGGCAAGTCGTTGCAGACGCTCGCCTCCGACGAGCCCGGTTACCTGCGCTGGATCCTCGACAAGGACTTTCCGGGCGATCTCAAGCAGCACGTCGAGAACGCGCTCCAGGGTCGGATGCCCGCGCCGCTCGGCTGAAAAGCGCGGCTGCGGGCTCAGATCTCCTTGAGCCGCTTCTCCAGCAGCGCCTCGAGCTCGACGAGCGCCTTCGAGAACCCCTCGATGCCCTCCTTCAGCTTGTCGTTCGCCATGCGATCCTGCTCGTGCATCCTGTCGAAGGTCGCCTTGTCCATCGAGATCTTCTCGATGCGCATCGACTCGACGTTCCTGGGGTCGAGCTTGCGCGGGAGCTCGCCTTCGGCGCCCTGCAACTCCTCGAGAAGCTTCGGCGCGATGGTGAGGAGATCGCAGCCCGCAAGCTCCTTGATCTCGCCGGCGTTGCGGAAGCTCGCGCCCATCACCTGCGTCTTGTAGCCAAAC
>JAYTLP010000041.1:0-2608 GCA_043729375.1 Myxococcales bacterium | reverse complement strand
CCCGACGATGCCGATGCGTTCGGGCAGGCGGTGTGCGCGCTCATGGAGAAGCGGCTCGCGGATCTGAGCGCGACGCAGCGGCAGTACGCCGCCGTGCTGCGCGCCTGCTACGAGGCACGGATGCGTGGCGACCACAGCACCGAGCAAGGGCTGGTGTCGTGGCTGATGGGGCAGCCGAACGTCGCGGCTTCGATCAAGCGCACCGCCAACATCACCGGTGACCTCGACAGCGATGGCGCGGCGGGCTTCCTGCGCGGCCTGCTCGAGGTGCTGCGCCAGACGGGGCGCAAGGGCCTCGTGCTCGTGCTCGACGAGGTGGAGACGATCCAGCGCGTGCGGAGCGACAGCCGCGAGAAGAGCCTGAACGCGCTCCGGCAGCTCATCGACGACGTCCACGCGGGCCGGTACCCGGGGCTGTATGTCGTGATCACGGGGACGCCGGCGTTCTTCGACGGGCCGCAGGGCATCCGGCGGTCCAAGCCGCTCGCGGACCGGCTGCAGACGGACTTCTCCGGTGACCCGCGGTTCTTCAACCCGCGCGCGCCGCAGGTGTGGCTGACGGCGTTCGATCGCGAGCGGCTGGGCGCGGTGGGGCGGCGGATCCGCGACCTGTACGTGAGCAAGGTGCCGGACCGGATCAAGCTGCGCGCGGATGACGCGATGGTCGAGACGATCGCCCGGGCGATCACGGGGCAGCTCGGGGACAAGGTCGGGATCGCGCCGCGGCTGTTCCTGCGCCGGCTGATCGATGTCCTGGACCGGATCGAGGCGTTCCCCACGTTCGAGCCGAGCAAGGACTACGATCTGGTGCTGAAGGCCACCGAGCTGTCCGCGGAGGAGGCGGTGGCGGCGGGGGTCGAGCGGAGCGTCGATGACATCCAGCTCGATCTCGAGACGGCGGCGCAGGCGGACGAGGACCTGCCGTGACCGATGCCTTCGCGCGGCTCTCGCCGGCGATGCAGTACCAGATCGTCAACGCCCTCGGCTTCCAGGGCCTGCGCCCGGTGCAGGAGCAGACCATCGCCGCGGTGCTCGCCGACCAGAACTGCGTGGTGCTCGCGCCGACGGCGGGCGGCAAGACGGAGGCGGCGTTCTTCCCGTTGCTGTCGCGGATGGATGCGGAGGACTGGAAGCCCGTGTCCGTGATCTACGTGGCGCCCATCCGCGCCCTCCTGAACAACCAGGAGGACCGGGTGATGCGGTACGCGAGTCTGATCGGGCGCCGGGCCTTCAAGTGGCACGGCGACGTGAGCCCGTCGGCCAAGCGTGGCTTCATCAGCGAGCCCGCCGACATCCTGCTGACGACGCCGGAGAGCCTCGAGGTGATGCTCATGAGCCGCAAGGTGCCGGCGGAGCGCCTGTTCCGGGGCCTGCAGGCGGTGGTGATCGACGAGATCCACGCGTTCGTCGGCGACGATCGCGGCGGCCACCTGTCGGCGGTGCTGGAGCGGCTGTCGCGGTTCTGCGGGCGTGACGTGCAGCGCATCGGGCTCTCCGCCACGGTGGGCAACCCCGAGGACATCCTGCGATGGGTGGCGGGGAGCTCGAAGCGGGCGGGCGTGGTGGTCGACCCCGGCGGCGCGCGGAAGCAGCCCGAGATCGTGGTGGACTGGGTCGGCAGCGCGGACAACGCGGCGAAGATGATCGAGCGGCTCCACCCGGGGAAGAAGCGGCTGGCGTTCGTGGATAGCCGGCGCGGGGTGGAGGCGCTGGGCGAGAAGCTCCGGGCCCTCGGCGTGGATGCGTTCGTGACGCACTCGAGCCTGTCCCTCGAGGAGCGCCAGGCGGCGGAGACGGCGTTCCAGAGCGGGCAGAACTGCGTGATCGTGGCCACGAGCGTGCTGGAGCTCGGGATCGATGTCGGGGACCTCGACCACGTGATCCAGGTCGACGCGCCGGGCTCGGTCGCGGCGTTCCTGCAGCGCATGGGCCGCACCGGCCGCCGCGACGGCAAGAACCCGAACTGCACGTTCCTGGTGACCGAGGAGGAGGCGCTGCTGAAGGCGGCCGCCATCGTGCGTCTGTTCCGTCAGGGCTTCATCGAGCCGATTCCCATCGCCCACCGCGCCGCGCACCTGCTCGCGCATCAGCTGCTGGCGATGACGGTGCAGATGGAGGGTGGTGTGCCGGTGGCGGACTGGTGGGCGTGGGTGTCGCACGCGACGCCGTTCCAGGGGCTGGATGAAGCGGACCGCGCGGAGCTGGTCGCGCACATGCTCGCGGAGACCATCCTGGCCGAATCGGGCGGCCGCTACAGCCTCGGCGAGCGCGGCGAGAAGCTCTACGGCTGGAAGAACTTTGCGGAGCTGTACACCGTGTTCTCGGCGCCGCAGATCCTGAAGGTGCTGTGGGGCGCAGCGGAGATCGGCTCGATCGACGTGACGTTCGCGCAGCAGGAGAAGCTGGAGAACCTGAGCTTCGTGCTCGGCGCGCGGCCGTGGCGTGCCGTCGGGATCGACTTCTCGCAAGGCATCGTGCGCGTGGAGCCGATCGCGTCGAGCAAGCTTGCGCGGTGGCAGGGCCGGAGTGGCTTGCTGGGCCGTGACCTGTGCCAGGCCATGCTGGAGATCATCGTGTCCGACGACGTGCCGCCGGAGTGGTCGAAGCG
>JAYTLP010000040.1:0-9248 GCA_043729375.1 Myxococcales bacterium | reverse complement strand
CGCAGACGACCTTGCGCGCGCGCGGACGCTGCTCGACTCCCTTCCGGCCGCTGTGATGCGCGACCCCGCGTTCGCGCGCATGGTCGCCTCGACGATCCGTCGCACCGGCAAGCCTCTCGAGATCGCGCAGCCCCCACAGGGCGACGTGGTGTTCTACCTCGGCCCCGCGCCGGAGCCGTGGGATCCGAGCACACCGAGCAAGCAGGGGCTCGGTGGCAGCGAGACAGCGGCGATCGAGATGGCGCGCGAGCTTGTGAAGCTCGGACGCAAGGTGACGGTCTATGCCGAGGCGTCCGGTGTCTACGACGGCGTCCTCTACGAGCACCACTCCACGTTCCACGGCGCGAAGTGCAAGGTGTTCATCGCCTCGCGCGCGCCCTGGGCCATTGAGGTGTTCGGCTCCGTGGCCGCCGACCTCAAGCTGCTCTGGGTCCACGACATCCACTGCGGGCCGGCCTCGCCGCAGATGGAGCGATGGCTCCACCGCTTCGACCGCGTGCTCTGCCTGTCAAAGTGGCACGCCGGCTTCTTCGCGTCCTGCTACCCCACGCTCCACCCGGACAAGATCATCGTGACGCGCAATGGGATTGACCCTGGGCGCTTTTCGAAGGAGGTCCCGAAGCTCAACCACATGGTGTTCTCGAGCTCGCCAAATCGCGGCCTAGAGCTCCTGCTCGCCAACTTCCGAGAGATCCGCGCGCACATCCCGGACGCCGAGCTGCACATCTACTACGGCTTCGACACCTGGGAGACGATGGCGCGCGCGGCGAACAACGCGCCGGAGCTCGCCGAGATCGCCCGGTACAAGGCGCTCATCGCCATCGCGGAGTCGCGGGGCGGCGTGTTCTTCCACGGTCGTCAACCACAGCCCGTGCTCGCCGACGCGTTCTTGCGCGCGAAGGTCTGGGGCTACCTCACGACGTTCCCCGAGACGTCGTGCATCAGCGCCATGGAGGCGATGGCCGCGGGCTGCCTACCCATCTGCAGCCGCGTTGCTGCGCTCGGTGAGACGGTGGGCGAGCGCGGCGTCATGATCGACAACGACTCCGGCGACGCGCCGCAGACCTTCGTCCGGGAGTGCGTGCGCGCGCTGGGCGACACGCAGTACCCGATGGCGAAGGACGCGCGGACGTACGCGCTGGCACACCTCTCGTGGTCGGCCGTCGCCGAGTCGTGGGTCGCCTTGTTCGACACGCTCGCACAGCAGCTCGCCGAGAACCCGCTCCCCCCTTGGAGGTCCACGTGAACCAGATCATCCGCATCACAGGGCTCGCCCCGCGCGACCTCAACGACCTCGACTTCGGGCCGAACGACCGCATGGGAACGGCTGTCATGTCGACCAACGGCTACGTCATCGCCGCCGGTGACATCGCGAGCATGAGGCTCGTGGACGGAGGTATCGAGTTCGAGGTCAAGCGCCGGCTCCCGCCTGTCGCCCCACTCGTTGATACCGGTCCGGTGATCGACGCGACGTTCGTCCCTGACACCACCAACGGTTGAGGAACATGCCCACCATCTCGCTCATCATCGAAGCCCGCATCGCCCATGGACTCACCGCGCTCCTCGACTGCCTCGCGCGTCAGACGTTCACCGACTTCGAGCTGGTCCTGCTCGACGGCCCCGGCATCCCACCGCGCAGCGAGCTCGTGCTCGAGGAGGCGCGCGATCGGTTTCTCCACGTACGGCACGCCATCCTGTCTCGGCAGCCGGAGCCGCAAGAGAGAGTCGCCGTCTACCGCAACGCGGGCATCACCACGTCGACCGGAGGGCTCATCCTGTTCGCGGACGACCAGGCGCGCCCGGCGCCGGACTTCATCGAGCGGCACGTGCAGTTCCACCGCGAGCACGCCGGCGCCGTTCTCTTTGGCCCGGTCCGCCTGCTCGATCAGGGCGGAGACGAGGCGGTCGCCCGCGGTGCAGACCCGTTGCTGCAACTCCCCTCGGGTCAGGCTGATCCAAAGACCGCGCGCGCGTCGAACATCTCCATCGAGCGCAGCCACGTGCTCGAGCTGGACGGCTTCACCGCCTCGCTCGGGGACCTCGCGGCCCCGGACTTCTTCCAGCGGCTCGGTGAGCGCGCGACCTTCTATTTCGACAGGACGCTCGTCGAGGACGTGGAGCTCGTCGAGGTCCGCAGTGGGTACGCCTCGACCAGTCTCTCCGACTCGCCGCCGACGATCGCGGAGCGCCGGTCCCTTCGCATCGGCATGGTCTACGGCGCGTTCTCGAGCGCCATCCACGGCCCCTTCGACCTCGCTGGCCTCTACACGCGTGTCGGACTCACAGGCTCAGAGTCGTCCTTCTTCAACCTCGCGCGCGCCCTCGCGGGCATGGGACACGAAGTCGTGGTGTTCTGCGACTGCGCCGCCGAGTATGACGACCCGTCCGGCTTCAAGGCGCTCCCCCTGCCGGCGATCGTGGCCTTCCCGAAGGTGGAGGGCGTAGACGCGATGATCGCGTGGAACGAGCCCGACTACCTCCAGTTCGCCCCGCCGGGCGCGAAGCGATACTGCGACCAGCAGCTCAACGACTTCGGCTACTGCCAGCACCCGGACTGGCGCCAGCTCGCGGACGTCTGGGTGAGCCCGTCCGAGAACCACCGCGACAACGTCATGCAGGGGCTCCAGCCGGTCGAGGTCATCCCGAACTCCCTGGCGACGCACCTGTTCGAGGAGCCCGCGCCCGACCGGGATCCGAACCGGGTCGTCTGGTGCAGCTCGCCCGATCGCGGGCTTCACCACCTCCTTGCCGCGTGGCCGCTTGTTCGTGGGCGGAACCCCAAGGCTGAGCTCCGAATCTTCTACCGACTGGCGCCCTGGCTCGCGCGTGTACGCGATCTCCCCGATGAGGCTGGCCGTCGCGCCCGCTACATCGAGGCCGCGCTGGAGAAGCTGGCACACGGCTATGGCGTGACGGTGCACGACGTCGTCCCGAACCAGCAGATGATCCGAGAGCTGCGTGCGGCAAAGGTCCTGGCGTATCCGTGCGACCCGATCCGGTACACGGAGGGCTTCGGGGTCTCGGTCCTCGATGCGTGCGGCGCGGGCTGTCAGCCGATCATCACCTCGGCCGACGCGCTCCCCAGCGTCCACGGTGGCGCGTCCATCGTGCTCAACACGACCGAGCCTGAGCAATGGGCGCTGAATATCCTCGACCTCATGAACGCCAGCGCCGCGCCGCTCGAGAAGGAAATGCGCGCGCACGCTGCACGTCATGCGGCGAGGCTTGTGGCGGAGCAGTGGAGCTGCATCCTGGCTTGACCCCGTGTCACGCGGCGTGATTCCTTGTCACGCATGGCGCTCGACGTTGTACGGCTGCGGGACAAGAACACACCACACGGGTGCTTCCGCTTCGGCGAACTCGGCAGCGGCCCCGCGGCGCACGCGTCGTGGTGGTCCTTCGACGACGAGCAAGAGGTCCGCGATCGATGGTGGCACCCGGCCGCCGGGGAGACGGTCCTCGACATCGGCGCCGCCTTCGGGTCGTACGCACTCCCCGCGCTCGTGGCCGGTGCGCGCGTCGTCTGCTTCTCCCCCGCCGACTTCGACACCGAGCTCCTCCGGTTCAACCTTTCGGTGAACCCCACCCTCGCGAAGCGGTGCCTCGTGCTGCGCGACGGGCTCTACTCGGCGGACGGGTTCTTCGATCCCGACCATTGCAAGTTCAATCCGTTCGCAGAGGCAGAGATGGGGCACTTCTTCGCCGCCCCCTGGCTCCGCGTGCGCGCCCTCGACGCGCTGCTCCGTGACCGCCCCGGCATCGAGGCGGTCCGCTGGATGAAGCTCGACGTAGAGGGCGCCGAGCTCGAGGTGCTCAAGGGCGCGCGGCTCACGATCGAGCAGGACCAGCCGAACATCCTGGTCGAGAACCACGAGTTCCAGATCCCCGGTATCGGCGAACAGGTGAAGCAGCACATCCTCGGGCTCGGGCTCGGGTACGTGTGCGAGGGCCCCGTGCCGCACACCGCCGTCTCGCACTCGTTCTTCTCGGTGCCTCGATGACGAAGCCAGCCAAGACGATCGCGGTCATCGGGCAGGGCTTCGTGGGCGGCTCGCTGGCGCGTGTGATGGGAGAGCGCGGGTACGACGTGGCCACGCACGACAAAGCGGGTACATGCGTGGAGGGCGCGCGATGGTGCGCGAACGTGGCGGCGCTGGTCCGGTTCTGCGAGCACTCCAGCGGGGTCGCCTTCGCGGGCGTCTACTTCGTGTGCGTGCCGACTCCCATGCGCGCGGACGGGGCAGCGGAGACGTCGATCGTGGAGAGCGTGCTCGATGAGCTGGCGGCGATCCCTGGCGAGCGCATCGCAGTCGTGAAGTCGACGGTCCCACCGGGGAGCACGGAGGGCTGGAACAAGAAGTACTTCGCCACCGGCCTGCGCGTGGTGTTCAACCCCGAGTTCCTCACCGAAGCGAACGCGCTCGAGGACATGCGGAACCAGACGCGCATCGTGCTCGGCGGGCCGCGCCCATGGATCAATACGGTGCGACTCCTCTTTCGGTCTGCGTTCCCGACGGTGCCGATCATCAAGACCTCGTCGACCATGGCGGAGATGGTGAAGTACTTCACCAACGTCCAGCTCGCCGCGCGCGTCATCCTGTCGTGCGAGCTCTGGCAGCTCTGTGAGGCGTTGGACAAGCAGGGGCTCAATATCGATTACGACAAGGTCGTGGAGTACGCGACGCACGACCACCGACTCGGTGGCACGCACATGAACGTGCCCGGCAATGACGGGATCGCGGGCGCGCGCGGGCACTGCTTCCCGAAGGATCTGGCCGCGCTCGCCGCGGTCGCCAAGCAGGTTCTCGGCGCGCCCCCCACGGTCATGGACGCCTTGCTGCGCAAGAACTACGAGGTCGTCGCCCCGGTCGATCGTGACTGGGAGCGCATGGTCGGCCGCGCCGTGGTCGGCTGATGGCCGTGACCGAGAAGCGTAGGCTGCTCGCGCTCGAGCTCGCGTACTACTGCGCACTCGTCAAGATCAAGCCCGACGAGATCGCCGAGGGCTGGATCGACGCAAGGACCGGAGCGGTCGAGCTCGTTCGACAGGGGTTCATCGACCGCGTCATTTTCAACGCAGGTATCAACGGAGAGAAGCCATGACCACGCTGAACCGCCAGTACACCGACGAAGTGCTCGCCGGCCGCCCGCCCGAGAACCCCGAGCTGCCTCTCGACGACGTGTTCGACAACGAGAAGGGCTCGATCACGAACATCCTGTTCGCGCCCGTGCAGAGCGTCGCGCGCATCCTCAGCGCAGCCGGCTCCGTGCGCGCGAACCACTGGCATCGCACCGACGACCACTTCGCCTACGTCGAGCGCGGTGCGGTCATCTACGTCCAGCACAACCTCGTCAACGGCAAGCTCGTGAACCCCGGCATCGCCGTGACCTTCAAGGCGGGGCAGGGCTTCTACACGCCGCCCCGCGAGGCCCACGCGATGATCTTCCCGGTGGAGACGGTCATCTACACCTTCGCTCGGAACGTGCGCGACCACGAGAACCACGAGGCCGACGTGGTGCGGATCGAGGTCGTATCGCCCGCGTTCGCCGCGCAGCTCATCGAGGCGTACCACGCGGAGCAGAAGTGACGGCCGCCTGGCGCACGCGCGACACCTGCCGCCTCTGCGGTGCAGGCGACCTGGAGACGGTCCTCAGGCTCGCGCCGACGCCACCGGCCAACGAGTTCGTCCGCGCCGAGGACCCGCCGCAGGAGCTCATCCCGCTCTACCTCGCGCGCTGCCCTTCGTGCTCGCACGTCCAGCTCCCGGTCGTCGTCGACCCGGACCGCCTGTTCTCCCACTACGTCTACGTCTCCGGCACCTCGCCCAGCTTCGTTCAGCACTTCGAGAGGTACGCGGCTCAGTGCCTCGCGCTCCGCAAGGATGGCGACCCATGGGTGCGGCGCGGCGACTTCGTGGTGGAGATCGGGAGCAACGACGGCACGCTCCTCCGCGCGTTCAAGGAACTCGGGGACTGCAACGTCCTCGGCGTCGATCCCGCCGTCGACATCGCGGACCGCGCGACGCAGAGCGGCATCCCGACGTGGCCGCACTTCTTCGGTGAGGAGATGGTTCCGGTAATCCTTCATCACGGCGGCCCGGCGGCGCTGGTCGTGGCGAACAACGTGTTCGCGCACGCCGACGATCTCGAGGGCATGGCGCGCGCAGTGAAGGCGCTGCTCGATCCCGAGCGCGGGCGGTTCGTGTTCGAGGTGCAGTACCTCGTCGACCTCGTGTCGAAGAACCTGTTCGACATGGTCTATCACGAACACCTCAGCTACCACTCGCTCGCGCCGCTCATGGGCTTCTTCACGCGGCTCGGGATGACGCTCGTGGACGCGGAGCGGGTCGATACGCACGGCGGGTCTATCCGATGCGTGGTGGTGCCGCGGCCGGACGAGCGCATCTCCATGCGCCTCATCGGGCTGCTCCAGGTCGAGCTCGCCGTGCTGCACGAGGAGGCGTTCACGGATATGGACGCAAAGATCCTAGCGCGCGGGATCGAGCTGTCTATTGCGCTCGCGTTCGAGAAGGGAACGATCGCAGGCTACGGCGCGCCCGCGAAGCTCACCACGCTCGCTCACCAGTTCAAGCTCGACGGCAGCAAGATCGCCTACGTGGTGGACGACAGCCCGTGGAAGAACGGCCTCCTCACACCGGGCTACCGCATCCCCGTCGTTGCGCGCGCCGAGCCGTGGCCCGATGCCTTCGTCCTGTTCGCGTGGAACTTCGCCGAGCCGATCGCTGCCAAGCTGCGCGCCGCCGGGTACACCGGCAGGATCGTCGTCCCCCTCCCCGCCGTCCACGAGCTCTAGGAGTCCCCCGTGACCGAGTTCCTGCTCCAGTCCGACATCACCGAGATCGCCGCCAACTTGCGCGAGCTGGCCCCCGAGTTCGCTGGCAAGCACGTGCTCCTCACGGGCGGCCGCGGCTTCCTCGGGCGCTACTTCACCGCCGTGTTCCAGCGGTTCAACGAGACGCTGCTCGCCGAGAACCCGGTGCGCGTGACCGTGCTCGACAACCTCATCTCGGCTGGTGTGGAGGGCGCGCGGATCCCGACCATCCCGCACATGCGCTTCATCAACCACGACGTGCGACAGCCCTTCGGGTGCTTCGCGCGCTCGGGGCTCTGGGGGGACGCGGTGAACGCAGACCACGTGGACTTCATCCTCCACGCCGCCGGCATCGCCTCGCCCGCGCACTACCGCAAGTTCCCGCTCGAGACGCTGGAGGTCGCGACCAGGGGCACCCAGAACGCGCTCGAGCTCGCGCGCGCGAACCCCGGCTGCCGCATCGCCTTCTTCTCGTCGTCGGAAATCTACGGCGACCCGGACGCGGCGAACGTGCCCACGCTGGAGACGTACCGCGGGAACGTCGCCTGCCTGGGACCGCGCGCCTGCTACGACATGAGCAAGCGCCTCGGGGAGACGCTGGTCCAAATCTACGCCGAGCAGTACGGCGTCCACGGGACCATCATCCGGCCCTTCAACGTGTACGGGCCGGGGATGCAGAAGCACGACTACCGCGTGCTGCCGAACTTCGCCGCGCGCATCGCCGCCGACTTGCCGCTCGAGGTCTACGGCAGCGGGAACCAGACGCGCACGTACTGCTACGTCACCGACGCGATCGGCGGCTTCCTCCGCGTGCTGCTCCACGGCGCGGCGGGCGAGCCGTACAACGTCGGCAACCCGTTGCCGGAGGTGTCCGTCCTCGAGCTCGCCGATCGGATCAAGTTCATGCACCAGCAGCCGGGCATCGGGACGTGGCGGGACGTCGAGGTCACGATCATGCCGCACCCGCCGTCCTACCCGGCCGACGAGCCGAACCGCCGCTGCCCGAGCATCGCCAAGATCGCCGCGCTCGGGTACGCGCCGCGCGTGGACCTGGACACGGGCCTGCGTCGGTTCTTCGACTGGGCGCTCGAGGCGTTCGCGGTGGATCAGGCCGCGTAGTAGGCTCGCCACATGATCAGCCTGCTCATCCAGATCCTCGTGCTGTGCCTCATCGTCGGCCTCGTATGGTGGGGCCTCGGCCAGCTTCCGCTCCCCGCTCCTGTCCGCATGGTCGTCAACGTCGTGCTCGTGATCATCGCGATCGTGGCGCTCTGCTCCTTCGTGGGCTGGCTCCCGGGCTGGGGTCACGAGCACCTTCGCGGCTGATGGTCCGGCTCGGGCTGGTCGGCTACGGCCGTTGGGGTCGCAACTACGTCCGGGCAGCCCAGGACGCGGGGAACGCCGAGGTCGTCCGCCTGGTCCTCCGGCCTGGGTCGGCCGCCTGGAGCGACGCCAGTGCGCGCAGGCTCGCGCCTGTCGCGTCGATCGAGGATCTGGACGGAGTAGACGCCATCATCGTGGCGACCCCTCCCAGCGAGGCCCCTGCGCTCGTGGAGCGCATCCTTCGGGCGGGCATCCCGGTCATGGTCGAGAAGCCGGGCGCCCTGTGCGTGGACGACGCCCGCCGCGTGGCTACGGCGGCGCGCAAGGCGCGCGTCCCCTTCCTGGTCGCGCACCAGCACCTGTTCGCCGATCACATGGAGCTCGCCCGCGAGCAAGGCGCGATCGGTCCCCTGTTCGCGTCCTGGGGTGGCCCCGGTCCCGAGCGCGGGTACTCGGCACTCTGGGACTATGGCCCGCACGCCGTCTCCTCGATCCTCGCGATACGCCGCCGCCCGCCCGACAGCGTACAGGTCATCGGGAGCGGTGGTTCGTACACGGTGAAGATGTGGTTCGGCGAGACGATCGACCGTGCGATCGTGAGCAACGAATGGCCGTCGAAGCACGCGCGGCTCAGCGTGCAAACCAGGCACGGCCTGCGGCTCCTGTATGACGGATTCGCACCCGCCGAGCCCTGCCTCACTCGCGCGGTCCGAGCCTTCGCGCGCGCGGTCGAGGAGTGGAACCTCAACGACTGGCGGTTCGGCGGGCGCTGGGCGCAGGACGTGGCCGAGCAGATCGACGTCGGCTACCACCGCCTCCTCGCGACGCTCTGACTCGACGCCCGGCGCGGCGGCCATGTAGCATCGGCCCATGACTCGAATGAAGTGGCGACACACCGCGCTCATCGCCCTTGCGTTGATGCTTGTCGGTGGGCTCGTCTACGGCGGGATCCAGGCCGTCGATATCTTGAAGGCTCAGAAGACCGTCCAGCTCGTGAGCGCGGCCCCCGACAGCGCCTCAGCGGTCTCCACGGCGGCTGATACCACGTCCTCGTGGTCGCTCGGGAAGCTGTTCTCGTGGCGCTCGGCAGGCA
>JAYTLP010000039.1:0-4187 GCA_043729375.1 Myxococcales bacterium | reverse complement strand
CTGGCGGCGTACGAGCGTGCGCTGCCGCTCCTCGACGCGACG
Source organism: Myxococcales bacterium (assembly GCA_043729375.1). Taxonomy (GTDB): domain Bacteria; phylum Myxococcota_A; class Polyangia; order Palsa-1104; family Palsa-1104; genus JBDTCO01. Next base: position 4,145 of record JAYTLP010000039.1, on the reverse strand, counting down.
CGCGTGCCGTTCCTGCTCGACGAGCGGCAGGGCGCGGTGCTGCTCTGGGGGAACTCGGCGGAGACCGCGATGGCGCTCGGCCGGCTCGACGAGGCAATCCGGCGCTACCAGCTCGCGGTCGACGCGGCCGTCTACGGCAGCTCCGAGTGGCAGCTCGCGCTGTACGGCCTCGGGGTCGCACTCGATAGAGACGGTCAGGGCGAGCTGGCCCGGCGCGCGCTCGCCAGGGCGCTCGAGAAGGATCCTGCGCTCGCGCGGCTCCACGACGACAGCGTGTTCTTCGAGCCGCCCGGCGATGTCGCGTACTACGAGGGCCTCGCGCACGAGGTCGCAGGGGATCGTCTCGTCGCGAAGGAGGCTTTCGAGCGCTTTCTCACGGCGCAACCGCGCTCGCCGCACGTGGCGCGCGCGCGCTGGCACCTCGCGCAGCTCGGTCAGCCCGCGCCGCAGGCGAAGCCCCGCATCGAGGTGGGTCTCCCGCTCGTGATGAAGGGCCGTCGCTCGGCCGAGAGCATTCGCGCGCGCATCGCATTGCACCTCGGCGATCTGCAGACGTGTTATGCGCGCGTGCTCCGCGAGCACCCGGGGACGGCCGTGAGCTTCCAGCTCGCGCTCGAGCTGTCGCCGCTCGGCTTCGTCACGCAGCGCGCGCACGTGCTGTCGAGCGATCAGTCGCTCGACCTGGCGCGCTGCGTGGAGCTGTCGGCGGAGTCGTGGCGCTTCGCAGCCGTCCAGGGCGGCGATGTGGAGGCGGCGCTCGTCCCGCTCGACTTTGCGCCCCGCTGATCCGGCCCGAACTCGCCTATACTTCGATGGTGACGCCCCCCACGCGCCATATCGCGGTCGAAGGCCCCATCGGGGTCGGCAAGTCCGCGCTCGCGCATCGGCTCGCGGACGCGCTGCGTGCCCGCGTCGTGCTGGCCGACCAGGGCAATCCGTTTCTCGACGGCTTCTACGCCGATCCGGAGCGCTACGCGCTGCAGGCCCAGCTGTCGTTCCTGCTCGATCGCTACCAGCAGCGGGACGAGCTGCGCCAGGAAGGGCTCTTCCAGCGCGGCGTCGTCACAGACTATCTGTTCGCGCGCGACCGCCTGTTTGCGCGGCTCACCCTCTCGCGCGACGAGCTTGCGCTGTACGACAAGGTGTACGCGCTCCTCGACGGGGCCGTGCCGCGTCCGGATCTCGTCGTGTACCTCCAGGCCCGCAGTGACGTCCTCGTCGACCGGCTGCGCAAGAGCCCCGAGGGGCGTCGCGTGCCGCGCGACTACGTGGCGCGCGTCAACGAGGCGTACGCAGAGTTCTTCTTCCACTACACGGATAGCCCGCTCCTGGTGGTCAACACGTCGGAGATCGACTTCGTGGCGCGTCGGAAAGACCTCGACGACCTCGTGGCGGTCATCCAGCGCACGCGAAGCGGAGTCCACCACTATTCACCGCTCGGAGCCGCATAGGACCGAGACGGAGGTCTCACCATGAGCACCACGTCCGCAGACAAGAAAGTTTCCAAGGTCACCGTCCCGCTCCTCGAGAAGCTGGTGGGCAAGCACGGTGCGCCGGAGGCACGACAGCGCGTCACGATGATCACGGCGTACGACGCCACGTTTGCGCGCCTCCTCGACGAGGCCGGCGCCGACATGCTGCTCGTCGGTGATTCGCTCGGAAACGTCGTGAAGGGCGAGCGCAGCACCCTCGGCGTGACGATGGACGAGATGGTCTACCACTGCCGCTCGGTCGCACGTGGCACCACGCGCGCGCAGATCATCGGCGACCTTCCCTTCCTGTCGTATCAGGTCAGTGTCGAGGACGGCGTGCGCAACGCCGGCCGCCTCGTGAAGGAGGGCGGGGCCGAGGCCGTCAAGCTCGAGGGCGGCGCCCAGCACGCGCCCCTCATCGACAAGCTCGTGCGCATCGGCATCCCGGTCTGTGGCCACCTCGGCCTCACGCCGCAGAGCGTGCACGCGATGGGCGGCTACAAGGTGCAGGGCCGAAGCGACGCTGCGCGCAAGAAGCTCCTCGATGACGCGCTCGCGCTCGAGCAGGCCGGCTGCTACGCAATCGTGCTCGAGGGCATCCCGCGCTCGCTCGCGGCCGAGATCACGCGCACCACGTCCGCCATCACCATCGGGATTGGCGCGGGTCCTGACTGCGACGGGCAGGTGCTCGTCTGTTACGACATGCTCGGCATGAACGACGAGTGGCGGCCGAAGTTCGTGAAGCGCTACGACCAGCTCGGCCTGCGTATCCGCACGGCGGCGCAGTCTTACATCGACGAGGTACGCACGGGGCGCTTCCCCGACGACGAACACTCGTTCGGCGACGAGCTTCAGCCGAAGCTAGACGCGACGCCGTACGCGACGATCGTTCCCGCCCGCAAGCCTTGACGACGGCGATGCGCACGTTCCACGGGCCGGACGAGATGCGTGCCTTTGCCGAGGAGGCGCGTGCGCGCCGACAGCGCATCGCGTTCGTGCCGACGATGGGCGCCCTGCACGAAGGGCACGGCTCGCTGCTGCGCGAGGCGCGGCGCCGCGCCGACCTGTCCGTGCTGTCGATCTTCGTCAACCCGCTCCAGTTCGCGCCGACGGAGGATCTCTCGCGTTATCCCCGCACGCCAGCCGCGGACGTCGCGCGCGCAGTGCAGGCGGGGGTCGACGTGCTGTACGAGCCCACGCCAGCGGCGATGTATCCCGTGGGCTTCCAGACCACCATCGACGTCGCCGGGATGACGCGCGATCTCGACGGCGTCTCCAGACCCGGTCACTTCTCCGGCGTTGCCACGGTCGTCTGCAAGTTGTTCTCCGCGGTGCGGCCCCACGTGGCGCTGTTCGGACAGAAGGACTACCAGCAGCTGCAGGTCGTGAGGCGGATGGCGCTCGATCTCGACCTGGGCGTCGAGGTCGTCGGCATGCCGATCGTGCGCGACGGAGACGGGCTCGCGCTGTCGTCGCGCAACGTGTACCTGTCCGCCGACGAGCGTGCGAGGGCGCTCGCCATCCCGCGCGCGATCGACCTCGCGAAGCAAGCCTGGGATCGCGGGGTGCGCGACGCGCCAGCGCTTCTCGCCGACGCGCGCACCGCGCTCGCAGGCATCGACCTCGACTACCTGGAGCTACGGGACGCGGTGACGCTCACGCTCGTCGCGCACGCGTCCGCAGCCGTGGTGGTCCTCGTCGCCGCGCGGGTCGGCACGACGCGCCTCATCGACAATGTCGTCTTGCCGACCGCCGCGCTCTGACGGCGTGACGGTCGAACGCGTCGGTGATAGCGTCGCCGCGTGAACCGTCTCTTGCACGTGCTGCGCAACGAGCTCGTCACCGGGGCCGTACTGCTCGCGCCCGTCGTCGGAACGCTCTACCTCGTGTCCTGGGTCGTACGCAGCATCGATGGGCTGTTTCCGAACGAGTATCGCCCGCACGTGCTCGGGTATCCGCTGCCCGGCGTAGGCATCGCGGCGGTGCTCGTGCTCGCGCTGGTGATGGGGCTCATCGCTCACAACTTCATCGGGCGCAAGCTCGTGGAGTGGATCGACCGGGGCTTCCAGGCCATCCCGCTGTTCGGCGGCACGTACGGCCTCATCAAGCAGGTCTTCGAGTCCGTCTTCTCGCAGGGTGCCGACAGCTTCCAGCGCGCCGTTCTCGTCGAGTATCCTCGACCCGGCTCGTGGGTCATCGCCTTCGTCACGTCGTCGCAGATCGCGCCGGGGCTTCCCGTACCGAGCGGCGCGGACCTCGTGAGCGTCTTCATCCCGACCACGCCGAACCCGACGTCGGGCTTTTACCTCATGGTCGAGCGCAGCCTCACGCGGCCCATCGAGATGACCGTCGCAGAGGCCTTCAAGCTCCTCGTGACGATGGGCATCGCGAAGGAGCCCGAGATGCTCACCACGACGGCTAAGCTGTCGCGGGAGACGCTCTCCATCATCGACCCGCGCTGAGCTCCCTCCACCAGCCGCGCTAGGCAACCGCGCTAGGCGACCGCGGGGCGCAACGACGGGCCGATCTCGAGGGTCTCGTACGTGACGACGTAGTCGGCGATGGGCATGCGGTTTACGTCCTCCGAGCCCCACGGGTTCTGCAAGCTGACCGTGCGCGCGTTCACATCGACGGCCTTGACCGCGTAGTGGTGGAAGGTATGGACCTTCAGCT
>JAYTLP010000038.1:0-3910 GCA_043729375.1 Myxococcales bacterium | reverse complement strand
GTGCGAGGAGTGCGGCAACCTCTTCAAGGTGCGCCGTCGCAGCACCACGGCGGAGCTGGTGGTCGGTGGCGGTGCAGGGGCGGGCGCGGGCTCTGCAGGGGGCGGGGGAGCAGCCGCTGTCGACAGGTCGGGCGTACTTCCAGAGTCGGAGTCGGACGTGGATCTGGCGGCGGTGCCCCTCGCCGGCGTCGGCGGTGCGGAACCGATGACCGCCGAGACCACGGCAGCGTCCATTCGAGCGCGCATCGACGGTAAGCCGGAGCCTGCGACCAGCTGGCTTCTACGCTCGTCCGTCACGGGCGACGTGCAACGATTCCGGGAGCTGACGACGCTCCAGCAGTGGATCGTGGAGCGCAAGGTCGGCCGCGAGGACGAGATATCGCGTGGTGGCGAGAGCTGGAAGCCGCTCGGAGGCATTGCGGAGCTCGCGTCGTTCTTTCATGTCGTCGAGCAGGCCGAGTCCGTCGCGCGCGCCACGCAGCCGGGCCGTGCGCTGCGCTCGGCCAACCAGCTCGGTGGGCTCGACAGCGCGCAGGTGGATGCGCTGACGACCGGAGTCGTGCGCGAGCTTCCAGTGCGCGACGATCGCGACGACGACGGCATGACGACAACGGAGGCCGAGGCGCAGCGCCGGAGCTGGCGTGGCCCCGTGGTCGCGCTCGTGCTGCTGAGTGGCCTCGGCGCAGGCGGCTGGCTGTGGTGGCAGCACCAGCGCACGAGGGCGTCGAGTGGCGCGCACGAGGTCGCAGCTGAGCTCGAGAAGGCAAGCGCCGCCCTGGCAATAGACACCGACGATGGCTACCGCGAGGCCATCGCCACGCTCGAGCCTGTGGTGACGCAAGCGGCGCACCGTACCGGCGCCGAACGCGCGCGCGTCCTGCTCGGCGAAGCGCACGTGCGGTGGGGGACGGCCATGATTGAAGACGCCCACGACGTCGAGCAGACCGGTGCCGCTGCGGCCGCGCGCACGATGCGCGCCGAGGCGAAGGGACACTTCGAGCGCGCGCGACGCGTGCTCGAAGAGCAGCCGGGCGCCGAGGCCGCCGTGCCGCTCGCGCTCGCATTTGCAGATCTGGCTCGCGCGGAGGGTGCGCCGTTCGACAGCGTCGATAAGTACCTCCAGCGCGCGCGTACCGACATGGCGCAAGGCGCGCCTCACGCGTTCCTGCCCCTCGTCGAGGGCGAGCTCGCGCTGCGCGACGGCAAGGCGGCCGAAGCACAGGCACACTTCGCCGAGGCCTCGCGGCTCGCCCACGACGAGGGGCACGAGCTCGCGCGCGCCGACTTCCGGCTCGCGCAGCTCGCGGCGACGGAAGGCCGCACGGACGATCAGCGTCACGCGTGCGCCGAGCTGCTGCGCGTCTCTCCGCAGCACGAGCGAGGTCGCGCGCTGTGCACGAAGCCGGTGGCAGTGGATGCGTCCGTCGCGGCGCCGGCCGAGCCCGACGCCAGCGTGGCGAAGGTGATGGTGCCGACAGTCGCAGCGCCGGCCGGGGACTACCGGTCGCTCGTGCACGACGGCGATCACCTCGCCGAATCCGGTCGATCGCAACAGGCGCGCAAGCTGTACGAGCGAGCGCTCGAGCTCGACTCGAAGGGCGTCGGAGCGCTCGTGGGCCTCGGGTACTGCGACCTCGACGCGGAGCGCTACATGAATGCGGTGGACCGCTTCGACGCGGCGCTCGCCATCGAGCCGGACTCCGGCGACGCGATGCTGGGCCTCGCAGAGAGCTACAAGGTGCGCGGCCGGACGGCGCAGGCGATCGAGTTCTACAGGAAGTACCTGGCGACGCACGCGGGGGGCTCGAAAGCGGCCATGGCGCAGAAGAATCTGCGGGAGCTCGAGCCGCGGACCGGCGAGACGAGCGTGCCCGTGCCGGATCGCGTGATCATCAAGCCGAAGCCCGACAACGACTCGCCCACCGACACCACGCTGCCACGTCTTCCTTCCGACGCGCCGCCGCCGTAACCCGCAACCACGAGGACATCATGCCCAAGAAGCCGTCACACGACGAAGAAGAGTACTTCGCCCGCGCAGAGATCGAGAGTCGCCGCGCATTCGCGCTCGAGACGAACCGCAAGCTCGAGGAGGCGGAGCGACAACACCTCCAGCAGCTCCACCACATGAAGTGCCCGAAGTGCGGGTACGACCTCGAGCACATCGACTTCCGCGGCATCGGGGTCGACAAGTGCTTCCACTGCAACGGCACGTTCCTCGATGCCGGCGAGCTCGAGCTGCTCGCGGGACACACGGACGAGACACTGGTCCACAAGCTCGCGTCCGTCTTCAAGCGATGACCTCGCGACGGTAAGGAGTGATAGCGCACCGCTCCGCGGTCACTCTCGCCGTCTTCCTGGCGGCGCTCGCCACACTGCTGCTGCTCCCGCGGCTCTACCGCTACGGGCTCGACGAGTCGGGCCTCATCGCCAACGACGAGGCCATCTACTGCGAGATGGCGCGCGAGATGGTCACCGGCGGTCGCCTGTCGGAGACCCGCTACGAAGGCGAGATCTACTTTCCGCGGCCACCGGCGGCATTCTGGGCGCTGGCCGCGGCAGACGCGCTCGTCGGGCTCGAGCCACCCGAGCACGGGCTCCGCGTCGTCACGTCGGTGCTCCCCGTCGTCGAGGTGCTGCTGACGGTGGGACTCGGCTGGCTGCTGTTCTCGCCGCTCGTCGGCCTGCTCGGTGGTGCGCTGCTCGCCACGGCCGACCTCTTCGTCGGCTACGCGCGCGCGTTCGAGAGCGAGCCACTGCTCACCTGCTTCGTTCTCTGTGCGTTCTGCGCGTGGGTCGGTGCGAACCGACGGCCCTGGCTGTACGTCGTGTACGGCCTCTGCCTCGGTGGAGCGCTGATGACGAAGCAACTCATCGGGCTGTTCCCGCTCGCGGCGCCGCTCGTGGATGCGTTCCTCGCGCTGCGCGGAGTTCGGGCGAAGGTGGGTCGCGGGTTGCTCGTCGGTGTGGCCGTGGCCCTGGTCGTCGCGCTTCCCTGGCACCTGCTCATGTATGCGCGACACGGGCACCGCTTCGTCGACAGTTTCTTCCTGCAAAGTCTTGTTACGCGGGCGCGCGTGAGCCTGCTGCGGAGGACGACGCCCGCCTTTTACGTCGTCGAGATGTGGACCTCGGAGCGCGGGCCGTTCGTCGTGTGGTGGCTCGGCGCGTCGCTGCTCGCGCTGTGGGTCGGGCTCCGCCGCGCGCGCTGGGGGGAGCTGCTGCTGGGAGGCTGGGCACTGGGCCCGCTGCTGCTCTACTCGATGGCCAGGTCACGGTACGACTACTACATCCTCCTGTCGTACCCCGCGTTCGCGCTGTCGGCAGCGTGGTGCTTCGAGAAGCTCCCGTTGCGTTCGTGGCTGCGCGGCGTCCTCGCGGTGACGCTCGTGCTCGTCTCCGCGGTGTTGCACCTGCCGCGGAACCTCACGCGCAACCCGGGCACGTCCGAGCAGCGCACCGTCCTGGCCGCTGCTCGAGATCTTCCGCAGGACGTGCCGCTCTACGTGTTCAATCTTCCTCCCTACGTGGCGCGCGTGTACACGGACCGCATCGTGCGCGTGTTCGTCGACACGCCCGACGATGTCCCTGCGGCCGAGGCACTGCGCAGAAGCGGCATGCCTGCACCCGCGGAGCTCGCGACGTCGGCCGGAGCCGCGATGTCACTCGCGCAGCGCCCGTCGCTGCTGCTTTTACCGACGTCCCGATTCGAGCTCGTGTCGGCGCTCCCTGCGACGGAGGCGCGACTGCTGTCGGAGTCGAAGCGCTACCGCCTGTATTACTTGCCGCGACGCTGACTCAGCCGTGCGCCGCGTCGGCGTCGGCCTGGTAGATGAAGCCCTTGTCGAGGTGGAACGTGCGCTGGGCGCGCTTCGCCGCCTTCGGATCGTGGGTCACCATGAGGATGGACTTG
>JAYTLP010000037.1:0-3069 GCA_043729375.1 Myxococcales bacterium | reverse complement strand
GATGTACACCGGTTCCGTGTCAACGACAAAGTCGACACCGTCGAGGCCGCTGCCGGGGATGGACGCGAAGGCGATCTGGTTGCTCTGGTTGAACGTGATGGCCTCATTTCCCGAGTACCCCACGGCCGCCTGCGAGAAGCTCGCGTCCGTGGTTATGAGGCCCTGGAAGCACGTCGGCGCGTTCTGCGGGTCGCTCCACACCAGGCGGAACGAGCCGCCCGGCGCTGCGGTGAGCGCGTAGGTCGGACGGCCATCGGTGGGATCGAACGTCGTGGAGGAGTTCGGGAGGACATTGTAGAGCGGGTACGCATCGTGCGAATTGGTGAAGGCCGGCGGGTTGCAGGTCGCGGGGTGGACGACGGTCACCGGGTGGCTGACCACGCACCCGGAGAGCGGTGCGGCGAGCACGAGCGCGAACGTGACGGAAAACAGCCGTGGCATCGATGCCTCCTCGAAAAGAGCGTGGGGTCGGGTAGAGAGACGCAAAATCGTATCGAGTTCTTCACCCTCGCGGGCGGGCAGGAGCACCGACCGAGTGCGAAGCATCACGGACACTCGGATGCGTCGTGGGCGGCAGCGCTACGCGAGGTATCCCTGGCGAACGCTGCGCGCGGCGATGGTGGCCTTCTCCAGCGTCTTCTTGCCGAGCCCGTAGAGCGTGCTCACGCGACCGCGCAGCGACGGCTCGTTGACACGGCCCATCACTGCCGTTCCCGCCGAAATCGCGACGACCTTCACGTATTGACGCAGGAAAGTCTCGAGCCGGCTGTCGTGGCCCGAGAGCAGGGACATCGAGCGCGCGCGGTTCCCGACCGAGCCCGCCCAGTAGCGGAAGATACCCTCGCGGATCGCGCGCGTGCCGTCCTCGGCGCCGAGGAACACCTCGTACAGCGCGTCGGCCAGGATCTCGCGTGCACGGACGAAGCGGTAGCGCGCCTTCTGGTAGGTCTGCAGCGCGTCGTCGACGGCGGCACGCGACGACAGCGGGAGCCCGTCGAGCACCTTGGCGAGCTCGCGCACGTCGTTGAGCGCGATGGTCATGCCCGTGGCGGTGAGCGGGTGCGAGCAGCCGCACGAGTCACCGACCAGCGCGACGCCCGGGACCGTGCACTCGTCGGTGTAGATGGCGTAGTTGGCCGCGAGCTCGAGGTCCTGCTCCGCGAGCGCGCGATCGAACGACGGGCGCACCACGTCGGGGAGCACGGGCAGGTACTTCTCGATGATGGCCTTCTTCACCGCTTCCTTGCCGCGATCCATGTCGGCCGGCAGGTCGATGCAGGTGCGCGCGTCCGTGCTGTTGATGGGGTAAGCGAGGATTGGCCCCGGCGCCCCGAGAAAAATGTGGCCGTGGCCGGGCTCGGGCAGGTTGCAGTCCGGCAGCCGTGCGGCGGCGGTGAAGGAGATGAGGCGCGCGCGCTCGGGCATCTCGACGAGCGCGCGGATCTTGGAGTGGCGACCGTCGGCAGCGAGGACCAGGCTGCAGCGGTACTCGCCGCTCGCCGTCTTCACCCCGACGACGCGCTCCTCGTCGTACACGAGCTCCGTGACGCGCTCGCCGAAGCGATACGCGACCCCGGCCTTCTTGCTCGCCGCCTCGCGCATCACGTCCACCAGATCGTGATGATCGATGGCGAAGCCGGCCGCGCGCGAGCCGGGGATCTCGTGGTAGGGCAGCGTGGTGGCGGGCCTGTCGCGGTGGTGCACGATGGCAAAGCCGAGCACGTCGACGCCACCCTTTTCGTGGAGGCTGTCGAGGACGCCGAGCGCCTCGAGCTCGTCGACGCCGCTCGGGTGGATGAGCTCGCCGTTGAAGCGCGGGTTCTTCCCCTTGCGTGCCTCCAGCACGACAATGCTGCGCCGGCCGTCGGACAGCGCACTGGCCAGCGCCGAGCCGGTGATGCCGCCGCCCACGATCACGATATCGTACGTCTTCACGTCGCTCATGTTCTTCATGCCTACACCCAGTCGGTGGTCGTCGCAACCGGTCGAAACGACCGGCCCTTGCCACTGCCTCTACGGACGCGAGATGCTGCCGGACGATGCCCGGCCTCCGTGATCTTCCCTTCGACCGCCAGATCGCGGTCGCATACGACCACCTCGAGCTGCTCCGCCACATCAACGGGGGCTACGTGGCGTCGCCGTACTCGGGCGAGGCCGGGTACGACCGCTACGACGTCTACTGGCTGCGCGACATCATGTACGCGACCTACGCCAACGAGTACCTCGGCCTCTACGACAAGGTGAAGCAGTCGTACGGCGTCGTGATGACGATCTTCGAGAAGTTCCACCACAAGATCGTCCGCGGCACGCGCAAGAAGCCGGACCTCCAGCGCTCGAAGGGGGCCGTCGTGCATGCGCGCGTCCACCCGACCACGCTCGAGGAGATCACCGACGAGTGGGGGCATCACCAGCTGGACATCTTCGGGCTCTTCCTCTTCAAGGTCGGCGACCTGCAGAAGCAGGGCTTCCGCGTGCTGCGCTCGAACGAGCACGTGCAGGTGGTGAAGGACATCCTCAGCTACCTGTGGACCGCGCGCTGGGACTGCGAGCCGGACTTCGGCGTGTGGGAGGAGGGCCCGGAGCTGCACTCGTCATCGATAGGCTCCGTGCTGGCCGGCCTCACGATGTGGCACGACCACGGCTACTACGACTACAAGTACCGAAACCGCATCGATGTCTCGTCCATTATCCCGGTCTCCGAGCGCTTCCTCGAGGACGGCCAGGCGGCGCTCGGCAAGCTCCTGCCGCGCGAGAGCGTGTCGCGTCCGTACGACCTCGCGCAGCTGTCGCTGCTGTGGCCCTACAACATCCTCAAGGATCAGCACGAGCTGCAGGAGCAGATCCTGCACAATGTCGAGACCAACCTCGTGCGCTCGTACGGCGTGGTCCGCTATCCAGGCGATCGCTACTTCAGCGCCAACCCCGACGCGCTCGTCGGCAACGAGGCCGAGTGGCCCATCGGTCTCGCGTGGCTGTCCATCGCGTACTCGAAGATGCTGGCGCAGGCTGCACGCACGGGAGCAAGCTCGGCCACGGTGACCCACTACCTCGAGCGCGCGCGCGCGCACC
>JAYTLP010000036.1:0-4003 GCA_043729375.1 Myxococcales bacterium | reverse complement strand
GACGGCTGGGAGCTGCGCGCTGCACCTGGCGAGGCGCGCGAGAAGGTCACGCGCCCAGCCGACGCACTCAAGATGCTGGAGCTCCACTACGACGCGGAGACGGCGCGCGCGGCCGCAGGCGCGACCAAGACGAGCATCCTCGACGCGGTAAAGGCGTGGGCTCGGCGCACGGGCGCGTCGCTGCGCGGCTCCGAGTCGAGCGCGCTCACCCTGTTCCGTGAGGCCGGCGTGCTCGAGAAGGTCGAGGGCGACGTGAAGGTGCGCGAAGTGAAGGCAGGACGATGACAACGTACGCAGGCGATAGCACCGCAACTCGATTCTGGTCGAAGGTCGACAAGAATGGACCAACCGTCAGACCAGAGCTCGGTCCTTGTTGGATCTGGACAGGGGCAAGGCTCCGAGCTGGCTATGGACGCTTCGGGGTAGGTAGTCGCAAAGACAATTCAACAAAGGTAGTCCTCGCTCATCGCCTGGCCTTCCGAATGAAGCACGGGCGCTGGCCAAAACACTGCGTGCTGCATCGGTGTGATGTTCGCCTGTGCGTGCGCGACGACCATCTGTTCGAGGGCACGAAAGCCGACAACAATCGCGACCGGGCGAAGAAGGACAGAAACGGAGTTCATCGCCCGCGCCTTGCGCCCGAGGTCGTGAAGGATATCCGCCACCGCAGCGCAGAAGGCGAGAGCTACCCGACGATCATGAGCCGCTATGCCGTCGGTGCTTCGTGCGTAAGCAACATCGTGAATCGGAAGACGTGGAGGCACCTGTGAAGATCATTCGACTCGAAGCCGAAAATTTTAAGCGTCTCCGCGCCGTCTCCATCACACCCGACGGCACGCTCCAGCAGATCACGGGACGCAACGCGCAAGGCAAGACCTCGCTCCTCGACGTGATCGAGGCCGCGCTCTGCGGGGGGCGCTCGATCCCCGACCGCCCGATCCGCGATGGCGAGAAGCGCGCCGAGGTCATGGTCGATCTCGGGGACATCGTGGTCCGCCGGAAGTGGACCTCCAACGAGCGGTCCACGCTCACCGTGGAGAGCAAGGACGGGCTCTCGCACAAGAAGCCGCAGGACGTGCTCGACCGGCTGCTCGGCGACCTGAGCTTCGACCCGCTCGCGTTCACCCGGCTCAAGCCGAAGGAGCAGGCGGACGCGCTCCGCAAGATCGCCGGGCTCGACACCACGCTGCTCGACGGCCAGCGCAAGGGGGCGTTCGACAAGCGCACCGACGCGAACCGCGCGCTCAAGACCGAGCAGTCGCGGCTCGACGCCCTCCCGCTGGTCGAGGCCCCGGACGAGCCCGTGAGCGTGAAGGCGCTGCTCACCGAGCTCGAGGATGCGCGCGGGCACGAGGAGGAGCGCCAGCGCGTGATCCGCAGCCATGGCGGACGCAACGACGAGCACGAGCGCGTGCTCGCCAACGTCGAGCGCCTGGAGAAGGAGCTCGCGAGTGCAAAGCAAGACCTCGGCTACACGAAGCAGAAGCTCGATGAGGCCGCCGCCGCGGTGAAGACGCTGCCGGAGCCGATCGACACCGCCGAGATCAAGGCGCGCATCGACGCGTCCGAGTCGACGAACGAGAAGGTCCGGGCGAAGCAGGAGCGCGCGCGCCAGATCGAGCGCGTGAAGGCCGCGAACGAGGACGTGCTCAAGCTGGAGCAACAGCTCGAGACGATCGACGCTCGGAAGAAGGAGCTGCTCGAGGGCGCGGCGTTCCCCGTGCCGGGCCTGTCCGTGGACGGCGACACACCGACCTTCAACAACGTGCCGCTCGCGCAAGCGTCCGGCGCCGAGCAGCTTCGCGTCTCCCTCGCGATCGCCGGAGCGCAGAACCCGAAGCTGCGCGTGATCCTGGTCCGCGACGGCTCGCTGCTCGACGCCGACGGGCTCCGCATGGTCGCCGCGTGGGCCGCCGAGAAGGGGCAGCAGGTGTTCCTCGAGCGCGTGAGCGATGGAGCCGGCGTCGGGATCGTGATCGAGGACGGGATGGTCGCCGATGGACCGATCACGCGGGCGATCCTCGGTGAACCTGGGACGCTGCCAAGGCTGCACCCCGACGACGTCGCCGGCGCGTTCAAGTTCACCCCGATGGAGCTGCAGCGCGAGCTCCCGAGCGAGGCCGACGAGATCCAGGGCCGCGACCCGGAACCCGACAACGACTTCCCGACGGAGGTGACGTGATGAGCTCAGCCGTGAAGATGTACCCACCCGAAGAGCCCGTCAGTATCCAGGAGGCGTTCGAGGCGTTCGACCTGGCGAACCCGATCGTGTTCCTCACGCTGGTCAACCTCGCCCGGATGGCGCAAGCGAGGGGCCGCCGGAAGCTCGGCATCGGCGCGCTCTGGGAGCGCATGCGCTGGGAGCTCGTCGTCGAAACCAACGGCGGCGACGACTTCAAGCTGAATAACAACTACCGCTCGCGGTACGCGCGCAAGATCCTCGCGGAGTGCCCGGACCTGGACGGCATCTTCGAGACTCGAGAGCTCAAGTCGTGATTGGCTTCCCGAAGGAGGGGCACCTGTACTGCGACACGTACCTCGAATGGGTGCGCGCGCAGGCCTGCTACTTCTGCCAGCGGCCGGCGCCGAGTGAGCCACACCACCACCCGCGCAAGGGCATGGGCAACGGGCTCACGGACGACACACGCACGGTGCCGGTCTGCCGCGAGTGCCACCGCCGCTGCGAGGGAGGGCAGATCGCGACGGCCAGCGGCAAGAAGATGCCGATCCTGAAAGCCGACGCCACGGCGGCGGTGGACGCGACCTGGCGGCGGTTCTTCCGCGAGGGGCCGCGCGCCGCCGTATCGACCGTCATCGTCGACCTGTACGCTTGGAGGGAGAAGCGAGGTCTGTGATGACGTACTGGGCGCGCCGCGCCGTCCTGCTCTACCGCCTCGCGAACCGCTGGAGGGCGCGCGCAGCGAGGCGATTGCGCGCGCAGGCTCGCTCAGGACGGGGGACGTGATGCGACGCACCTGCGAGGTCGCCACGAGCTACCCGCGTGTCGACCTCGAGTACGACGGGAACCTCTACCTCGGCGCGGCGCTGCTCGGCGCGGGCGGGATCATGGGGTCGAACTCGAAGGACGGGTGGCTGGACATCGGCACCCGCTGGCGCGTGCTCCAGGCGACGGGCGCGGTGGTCCGCATGTACACGGTCCTCACCGAGGACCGCAAGAAGCAGGAGGGGTTCGATCTCCCCGCGTCGAAGTGCCGACTCCGCGCGATCTACGAGCCGGGCTACGCGTGTACCCTTGTCAACCGTCGGGCCGCCTGATACAGGTGTCGGACATGGCCAAAGCAAAAGCCCCAGAGGACCACGCTGTCGCAGTGACGGGAGAGCTCACCGGAAAGTTCAACGCGGGGCTGCTCCCGCTCGTTCGCAGCCTCAGCGACCTTGCGCTCGACCCGCGCAACGCGCGCCGCCACGGGGTCCGCAACCTGGCGTCGATCTGCGACAGCTTGCGGGACCACGGCCAGCAGAAACCGATCGTCGTAGACTCGAAGGGCGTCGTGCGCGCCGGCAACGGCACCATGACCGCGGCGCGCGAGCTGGGGTGGACGGGCATCGCCGCTGTCGTCTACGACGGACCGAACGTGAAGGCGTTCGCGCTCACCGACAACCGCACGGCAGAGCTTGCCGAGTGGGATTACGAGGAGCTGTCCATGCAGATGCGCGAGCTCACGGAGGAGAGCTTCGAGATCGTCGACCGACTCGGCTGGAGCAGCGACGAGCGCGAGCCGCTGCTGCAGGCGGAGTGGAAGCCGGGCGCGGTGGACGACGAGGCGCACGTCGGCGGTGGTCACGGCCACGCAGGCGATGGGCACGTGGCTGTGAAGTTCACCCCGGATCAGTGGGCGATCATCTGCCGTGCGACCGACGTGATGCCGAAGGTGCAGGCCGAGGATCGCGCTGCGGCCATCACCGAAATCTGCCGTCGAGCAGTGCAGTGACCACGGTGCGCCTTGCCGTGGGCGGTCCGCCGGACGCGCTCGCCAAGGGA
>JAYTLP010000035.1:0-12669 GCA_043729375.1 Myxococcales bacterium | reverse complement strand
GGCCGCGACTCACGACACAGGCTCGAGCACGTCCACATCGCCGCCGAAGCAAGATACGAACGCGTCACTCCCCGGCAGTGGCGCGCGATGAAGGCCATGAGCTCGCGCCATGATCGGTCCAGTGGAAAGTCCGGAGATTCCCGTGCTCATCGGTGACGAGGATCGCCGTGCCGATGGGGGTCGCGAGCCGTTCGAGGGTCGGGGTTGCGGCGCGCGTCGTCATGACGTCACTGACAGGTCGCGCTGCCCGAGCCGGCGCTCCCGGGGACGCACGCCGTGCCGCAGTACTCGATGGTGGTGACGCCGGCGTTGCAGAACTCGCGCACCGACTTCATCGTGTTGGTCAGCGGATCATTCACCGTCGTGCAGAACGGCGTGGGGCCGATGCCCTGCGGGCACATGGTGCCGAGGCTGCCGGTGCCACCGACCCCGCAGTGCGCCTGGTGCGAAAGCTCGTCGGGCTGGAAGCAGGTCGTGTTCGTCTTGCAGGTCTCAGTGTCGCGACGGCCCGAGTAGCAGCGGGTGATTGTCGTGGACATCGAGGCCGGGCAACGCAGCAGAGCCTCCGTGTCGGCAGGGCAGACCTCGGGATTCGCATTGTCCACGATGGTGACCTGGACCTGCGCGGCGTTGTTCGTGTAGTCCGACTCGACGATCACGTGCTCGTCGTTGAGCGTGACGACGAGCGTGTAGATGCCCGCGGGCAGTCCCGTGATGTCGATCCAGTTTGCCTCGGTATGGTTCGTGTACACGTCCGACCAGCCGCGATGCAGGCCTGGGGAGTCGCAGTTCGTCGGCGGGCTCGGGTTGGGCTCGACGCCCAGCTTGTCGACGTTGTCCTCGATGCAGAAGGCCTGCTTGTGGCCGTCGAGCGCGATGCTGCCGTCGGGGTTGAGCAACCGATAGTTGGCGAACCCACTGAAGTGATAGTGGCCGTGGCACGGCGCGTACTGGAAGAAGTGAGCGTTCTTCGGATCCGTGGGGCTGCCCAGCAGGAGGTCGCCCTGCCCGATGTTGGTCGCGCCCGTGCTGAAGCGCAGGAGGCGACGGACGCCTGCCCCGCCAACGGAGCCCTCGGCGACCGAGCAGTCGGAGCCGGTGTGCGGCATGTCCTGATCGAACTTGGCGGGGTCGAAGAACTCGCGTGACTCGACGACGATCGAGCTCGTGAGCAGCGTGGCGTCGATGACGAGGTCCGGGCAGCTCGTGGTGCAGGCGTTGATGGTGCCGAAGTCGAGCGGGCCGGAGTCGAGCGGGCCGGAGTCGACGGCCGCGTCGAGCTCGACCGCAGCGTCGACGGGCCCCGCATCGAGCGCGGCGCTCGCATCGCCCACGCCCGAGTCCTGCACACCGGCGTCCGTGATTGCCTGCTTGTGAGAACCGCAGGCCAGGAGCGTGAGCGCGGCCGCAATCAAGGAGAGCCGAATGATCATGCCCGCAGTGTAGCGCTACGAAACGAGGGACGAGGGCAGCTCCATCGTGCGAGATCGCACGAACTCGCCCAGCGCTTTTGCCTGCCGATCGAACCGGTTCGTCGAGGTGGCCCCGCCCTGCAGCAGCCCGTGGACCACGAAGTTGAGCCCGAGCAGGTTCGGCAGCACGTACCGCTCGATCGGCAGCGCCGCCGCCTCGGGGAGCAAACGCCTCAGCGCCTCGACCGTGAGCGTCTCGACGAGCCACGGAAAGGCACGTGGGTGCCGGACCCACAGACCGAGGTTGGCGTCGCTCCCCTTGTCGCCGGAGCGCGCGTCGACGAGCAGGCCGAGCGGTCCGCGCACCACAGGCTCCGGGGCTGCCGGCGCAACCGACGGCGCGACCACGGGGTACATCGTCGCGGTGACGGCCGGTGGCTCGATCGCGATCATCCGACCGTCGTCGAGCACGACCGTGTGGCGCAGGTCGGTCTGCGCCACGGTGGTCGGCCAGTAGCCTGCGAGCTGCGTCGCGGGCCCTGGAACGTCCGTCAGGAAGAGGCCCGGGTAGCTGGACACCGCCTGACCGACGAGCGCGGTCGTGAACGTCTTGCCCACGAGGCTGGGGTCGTCGCTCGTCGCGACGACGCGCACGAGCAGGGTTGCCGCGTTCTGATCGTCGGCGTCCGGACGCGCAGCACCGATGCGCTGGAACGCGAGCTCGAGCGCGCGGCCGTGCAGGGCCTGTCTTGCTTGCTGCTGGAACAGCGCGATCTTCTCGTCGAGGTCGAGCCCCACGAACGCGAACGTGAGCTCGTTGCGGTGCGGTCCGCGACAGGTGATGGCCACCTTCGTCGTCGGCGGCGGCGCAGACCCGCGCGTGTGCGCCAGCTCCACGCGATCGGGCCCGAGCTGGGTGAGCACGGTCGTCTCGAGGTGAGCGACGACGTCGGGGTTGAGGTAGCGGGGCGAGCCGATCTCGTAGAGCAGCTGTGCCGTGACGGTTCCGACGGTGACGAGGCCCGGGTGCACCGCGTGCTTCGTGATGACGCTCGAGCCGTCCGCCGCCACCTCCGCGATGGGGAAGCCCGGCATCGCCGCGATTCCCGCGGTGCGGAACGACGAGTAATTGCCGCCGGTCGCCTGAGCCCCGCACTCGATGACGTGTCCCGCGACGAGCGCGCCGGCCAGCCGGTCGTGATCTTCGCGTCCCCACCCGTGCCACCAGATCGCCGGCCCCATCGCCAGCGACGCATCCGTGACGCGCGGGCAGATGACGATGTCGGCGCCCTCCTCGAGGGCGCGCGCGATGCCGAACGCGCCGAGGTACGCGTTCGCCGTGTGCACGAAGCTCGGGGTGGTGGGCAGCGGTGCGCCGGACTCGAGGCTCGGGAAGCCCGCGTTGCGCGAACGGTGCACCTCGAGCGACGGGACGAGATCGTCCCCCTCGATGCACGCGATGCGCGCGGAGAGGCCCAGCTCGGCGGCAAGCTTCTTCGTCGCTGTCACGAGCCCGCGCGGGTTGAGGCCGCCCGCGTTCACGACGATCTTGATCTTCTGCTCGAGCACCCGCGCGAACACGGGCGCGAGGTGTGCGAGGAAGGCTGCGGCATACCCGGCGCTCGGGTCCTTCGCCTTCGCCTTGCCGAGGATCATCATCGTGACCTCGGCGAGGTAGTCGCTGGTTACGACGTCGACGGGACCGTCCTCCACCATCCGCTGGATGCCGTCGGCGCGGTCGCCGAGGAAGCCGGACGCGTTCGCGATGCGGATGGCGCGCTTCGGTTCGGTCATCCGCCATGGATAGGCGAAGCTGAACTTGACTTCAACTCACGCGTTCGCACAACTCGTGCGCATGCCGGTCCTCGGAAGCCGCATCGACCCGCGCGCGCAGCGCTTCGCCGAAGATCGCGATGCCATGCTGGCCCTGGTCCACGCGTTCCGCGAGGTCGAGAGTCGCGGGCGCCTCGAAGAAGAGAGCAAGCGCGAGCGCTACGCGCAGCGCGGGCAACTCCTGCCTCGCGAGCGCGTGCGGCACCTGCTCGACCGCGGCAGCTCCTGGCTCGAGCTCTCGACGCTGTGCGGCTACCTCCAGCACGACGACAAGGACGGCTCGCTCGCCGGCGGCAACGTCATCGCCGGCATCGGCTGGGTGTCCGGCGTGCGCGTCGTGGTGTCGGCCTCGAACTACGTCGTCAAGGGTGGCACCATCACGCCGCTCGGCGTCGAGAAGGGTCAGCGGGTCCAGGAGATCGCCCTCCAGCAGAAGCTACCGCTCGTCTCGCTGATCGAGTCGGGCGGCGCAAACCTTCGCTACCAGGCGGAGATGTTCGTCCGCGCCGGACGCAGCTTCGCGAACCAGGCGCGCCTCTCGGCGGCGGGTGTCCCGCAGATCACCGTCGTGCACGGTAGCTCCACGGCAGGCGGCGCGTACATCCCCGGCATGTCGGATCACGTGATCATGGTGAAGAGCGCCGCGCGCGTTTTCCTCGCCGGCCCGCCGCTCGTGTACGCCGCCACGGGGGAGACCGCCGACGAAGAAGCGCTCGGCGGCGCAGAGATGCACGCGACGATCGCGGGCACCACGGAGCACGTGGCGGAGAACGATGCGGATGCCATCCGGCTCGCCCGCGAGGTCGTCGACCAGCTCGGCTGGTCCGGGGAGCCCTTGCCTCTCGCGTGCAGCGAGCCCCTGCACGACATCGACGAGCTGTGCGGCGCGGTTCCGGTCGATTTCCGCACGCCCTACGACTGCCGCGAGATCATCTGCCGCATCGTCGACGGCAGCGACTTCCTCGAGGAGAAGCCGGACTACGACGCGCACACGATCTGCGGCCGCGCGCGCATCGGCGGCATGCAGGTCGGCGTCGTCGGCAACAACGGGCCCATCTCGGCAGAGGGCGCAGCCAAGGCCACGCACTTCATCCACGCCGCGTGCCAGAGCGGCATCCCGCTCGTGTACCTCATGAACACCACCGGCTTCATGGTGGGCACGCGCTCCGAACGGGCCGGCATCGTCAAGCACGGCTCGAAGATGATCCAGGCGGTGGCCAGCGCATCGGTCCCGCAGATCACCATCGTCGTCGGTGGCAGCTTCGGCGCAGGCAACTACGGCATGTGCGGTCGTGGTCTCGGCCCGAGCTTCATCTTCTCGTGGCCGAACGCGCGAACAGCCGTCATGGGCGGCGAGCAGGCGGCGCGGGTGCTCGACACCGTGGCGCGCCACAAGCTCGCGCGAGAGAAGCGCGCGGCGACCACCGAGGAGGAGCAAGAGCTCGCGCTGAGCCACGCCCGCGTCGTCGCGCAGTTCGATGCGGAGTCGCACGCGTTTTCCGCCAGCGCGCACCTCTTCGACGACGGCATCATCGACCCACGCGACACCCGCCGGGTGCTCCGCATGACGCTCGAGACCTGCCTCGCCGCCCGCCGGCGCGCCCTGCCTCAGAGCACGTTCGCGGTGGCGCGACCGTGAGCCGCTTCCGCAGGGTCCTGGTCGCCAACCGCGGCGAGATCGCCGTGCGCGTGCTCCGTGGCGCACGCGCCGCCGGCTACGAGACGGTCGCCGTGTACTCGGACGCCGACTCCGACGCGCCTCACGTCCGTGCCGCCGACCTCGCGGTACGACTCGGCGCTGGCCCACCCGCCGAGTCGTATCTGCACGTGGAGCGGATCCTCGAGGCCGCACGCCGCTCCGGCGCGGATGCCATTCATCCGGGCTACGGCTTCCTCTCCGAGCGCGCCGCATTCGCTCGCGCGGTCGTGGACGCGGGGCTCGTCTTCATCGGGCCATCGTTCGAGGCAATCGCCGAGATGGGCGACAAGGCAGGCGCCAAGCGACGCATGGAGGCCGCGGGCATACACTGCATGCCGGGCTATCTCGGCGAGCAATCGGAGGCCAGCTTCACCTCCGCGGCGCGCGAGCTCGGCTACCCCGTCATGGTGAAGGCCTCGGCCGGTGGGGGCGGGCGCGGCATGCGGCTCGTGCGCGACGAGCGCGAGCTCGCCGCCGCGCTCCGGAGCGCGCGGTCGGAGGCCGAGCACGCGTTCGGCGACGGCACGCTGCTCCTCGAGCGCGCGCTGTTCGGGGCGCGGCACGTCGAGGTGCAGATCTTCGGCGACACCCACGGCAACATGGTGCACCTCGGTGAGCGCGACTGCTCCGTGCAGCGCCGAAACCAGAAGCTCATCGAGGAGGCGCCCGGTCCGAGCGTGACCCCGGCGCTGCGGGAGCGCCTCGGCGAAATCGCGGTGCGCGCAGCCCGCGCGATCGATTACGTCGGAGTGGGTACCGTGGAGATGATGCTCGTCGACTCGACGTGCGAGCTCTACTTCCTCGAGATGAACACGCGCCTCCAGGTCGAGCACCCCGTGACGGAGCTCGTGTACGACGTGGATCTCGTGGCGCTCCAGCTCGCGGTCGCAAGCGGCGAGCCATTGCC
This sequence comes from Myxococcales bacterium, assembly GCA_043729375.1. GTDB lineage: Bacteria > Myxococcota_A > Polyangia > Palsa-1104 > Palsa-1104 > JBDTCO01. The sequence continues at coordinate 6,818 of JAYTLP010000035.1, read as the reverse complement.
CTGGACGCAGACGCAGCTCGACGCGCGGCGTCGCGGCCACGCGATCGAGGTGCGGCTGTGCGCGGAGGACGAGCAGCTTCGGCCACGGACTGGCACGGTGCTGCGCTGGTCGCCGCCCGACGGCGTCCGCGTCGATACCGGCATCGAGACGGGCAGCGTGGTGAGCCCGTTCTACGACTCGCTCCTCGCCAAGCTCATCGCGCACGGTCCCGATCGCGAGACGGCGCGCCGTTGGCTCGTCGATGCGCTGCGACGAACCACGCTGCTCGGCGTCGAGACGAACCGGGTGCTGCTCTCCGATGTCCTCGAGAGCAGCGCGTTCGCGAGCGGCCGGTACGACACGCAACTGCTCGCCGCACTGCCCGCGACCGTGCGACCAGCGTGGCATGCCCCCTTGGCCGCGCTGGTGCTCGAGCTCGCGGGCGCGGCCTTCCTGGCGCGTCAGACCGCCGTCGTCGGCTGGAACAGCACGCCGCTCGCGGCGCGCACCGTCACGCTGGCCTGCGAGGACGACGTCCTGCGCGTGGCGCTGCGCGAGCTCGCACCCGGCGCGTGGCGCGCTAACGAGCACGAGCTCACGGGCCTCACATTCGGGGCCACCGAGATCAGCTACACCATCCACGGCGTCCAGCATCGCGCGGCGTGGGCACTGAATGGGCAAACGCTGTGGCTCGACACCGCGGGCGTCACCCGCGCCTACGTCGATCTCACGTACGCCCCGAGCCCTGGCACACGCGGTGCGTCCGATGGCGTCGTCCGAGCGCCGTTCGACGGGCGCATGCTCCGCGTGCTCGTCGCCGTCGGAGACGCGGTGCAGGCCGGCCAGTCACTGTGCGTGCTCGAGAGCATGAAGCTCGAGCACACGCTCTGCGCGAGCACCGCGGGCACGGTCTCGGCCGTGCACGTCGCAGCGGGCGATCAGGTCGTGGCGAAGCGGTCGGTCATCGAGCTGGGCTCGAACATCACCTGACGATCCCGACGGCACGGATCCAGATGTCCGTGAGACCGTCTGCGACGTCCTCCTCTTCGAGCCGCGCGCCGTCGTCGAACGCGAAGTGCTCGTAGCAGAACGCCTGCACCATCGAGCTGAGCGCGGTGGCGAGAAAGCGCGGGGACAGCTCGCTCTTTGCGTGGCCCGCGTCGCGCAGCCGGCGGATCGATCGCTCGCTGCTGTCGAGCCAGCGACGGCGCGCACGGTTGCGCACGGCGCGGAGCTCGGGATCCTCGAAGCTCCGGTGCTGGAGGACGGCCAGGATCCGGGCATTGCGCGCGTAGTTGCGGACGTACGCGCGGTTTCCCGCAGCGAGGCGTGCGAGCGGATCGCTGCCCGCCTCCCGTGGCAGCGGCACCGTGAACTCTCCCTCGACGACCTCGATGACGGCGCGCAGCACCGCCTCCTTCGAGGCGAAGTACGTGTAGAACGAGCCCACCGCAACCTGCGCCCGCTCGGCGATCTCGGAGATGCGCGCGGTAGCAAAGCCATCCCGCGCGAAGACCTCGCGGGCCGCAGCGATGAGCTTTCCGCGCGTGAGCTCACCGCGCTGGGTGAGCAGCTCGCGCTTGCGGGGGGTCGGCACCTGCTACCGGGCGTTCATCCGCACGAAGATCTCGTCGAGCTCCACCCGGCTCGCCTGGCTTGTCTTGGCCGACAGCTCGTAGGTCGTCTCGCTCCGTCCTTCGGCGAGCTGCGCCATCACCGATGCGACGTATACGTCGAGCGGCGCGCCGAAGTCGTGCGAGCCCCCGAGGTTGGTGCGCACCGCCGGCGGGATGATCTCGACCACCTCGATCGACGACGGCGCGAGCTGGTGCCGGAGCGACAGTGTGAACGAGTGCAGCGCGGCCTTCGTGGCGCAGTACACCGGCATCGCGGCGATCGGCACGAAGGCAAGCCCCGAGCTCACGTTGGCGATCACGGCGCCGGCCTTCTTCGCAAGGTGCGGCGAAAACAGCATCGACAGGTGCATCGGGCCCTCGAGGTTGATGGCGATCTCCGTGGCGATCTCGTTCCACGGCTCTCCCTTGCCAAGGTCCACCTTCCGCTGGATGCCCGCGTTGTTGACGAGCACGTTCAGCATCGGAAACTTCTGCGTCACCTCGGCAAACAGGCGCGACCGTGCCTCCGCATTTCCGGTGTCACCAACGAGGATGTGGAGCGCAGGTACCCGCAGCTTCAGCGCCTCGAGCGCGTCCTTGCCACGCCCGCAGACCACGACCTCGTTGCCGGCCGCCACGAACGCCTCTGCGAGCCCCATGCCGATGCCCGACGACCCACCCGTGACGAGGACGGTATTTCCGCTCATGCGCATGGGGGCTTTATAACCCCGCCGAGCCGCCGTAGGCTTCGGACGTGTCCACCACCACAGCCCAGCATGGTCTTCCACCCGAGCCCCGCAGAGGTACCGGCGGGGGCGCAGGGCTCGACCGCGAGCTCCTTCTCTCCATCCACGACACCATGGTCAAGGCCCGTGTTCTCGAGGAGCGCCTCATCGCGCTCCACAAGACCGGGCACGGCTACTTCTGGATCGGCGGCCCCGGCGAAGAAGCGTTCAACGTCCCGCTCGGCCTGCTCATCAAGAAGGGCCAGGGCCCCGCGTACGACTACTGCCACTTCCACTACCGGCAGTCGGGCACGCTGCTCGCCATGGGCGAGGACCCGATGGGCGCGCTCCGCCAGATGAAGAACACTGCGAGCGACCCGTACTCCGGCGGTCGCAACTTCGCCGGACACTTTTCGAAGAAGGCGTGGAACATCGTTCCGGTCTCGTCGCCGATCGAGGTGCAATACTCGATGGCCCCGGGCACCGCCATCGTGCAGAAGCGCCACGGCGGAGACGGCGTCACCATCGTCACGGGCGGCGACGCGGGCACGGCCGAGGGCGACTTCGCAACCTGCCTCGTGTGGAGCTCGCGCAAGGGCCAGGAGCTGCCGATCCTCATGATCGTCACCAACAACCGCTGGGGAATCTCCACGCCGTTCGAGAAGGTGCAGGGCGTCGAGCGCATCGCCGATCGTGGCTGCGCCTTCGGCATCAAGACGAAGACCATCAACGGCAACGACCCCGTCGAGTCCTACGAGGAGCTGAAGGCGGCCTTCGAGTACGTCCGCACGGAACGCAAGCCCTTCCTTCTCGAGGCCAACGTCTCGCGCCTCTACGGTCACTCGTCCGCATCGGGTGCCAACTTCCAGGCCCACGAGCTCGACTGCATCGAGCAGTTCGAGGCCAGGCTCGCGACCATGGGTTACCTGGGCAAGAACGCCGCAAAGGCCGTGCGCGAGCGTCACAACGAGCAGATCTCCGAGCTGGCGAAGCAAGCCACGAAGGAGCCGATGCCCGAGGCAGGCTCCATCTGGAACCACGTCTTCCACGGCGAGCCCGGCCGCGACCCCTTCTCGCGATAACGACAGGAAACGATCATGGCCAACATGGCTCAAGCAGTGCGCATGGCGCTTCACTATGCGGAGACGAACCTCGGCGTGACGGACATCTTCGGCGAGGACGTCGGCCCACCCCTCGGCGGCATCTTCACCTGCACGCAGGGCCTGCAGACCACCTGGAGCTCGCCGCTCGACGAGCGTGGCATCATCGGCGCCGCGATGGGCATCGCGATGGCGGGCGGTCGGCCCGTCGCCGAGATCCAGTTTTGCGACTACATCTACAACACCATCGACCTCCTCAAGCTCGCGGGCTCGACACACTGGTCCAGCAATGGGGACTGGAACCTGCCGATGGTCGTCATGACGCCCGTCGGCAGCGGCATCCGCGGCTCGAGCTACCACTCGCACTCCTTCGACGCGTCCGCCACGCACCTGCCGGGCTGGAAGACGGTGATGCCGTCGAACCCGCTCGATGCGTACGGGCTCCTCCTGTCGGCATGCAAGGAGACCAACCCGGTCTTCTTCCTCGTGCCGAAAGCGCTCATGCGCGTGCGCGGCGAGGACGCGATCCCGGGTGCACCGGCCGACGAGCGCGCGCTGGCCAAGCTCATCGACGCGCCGCTCGGCGACCGCACCGCCTGGTCCGCCCAGTGGCCCACGCTGGAAGATCCCTGCATCCCGATCGGTAAAGCACGGGTGATGCGCGCGGGGTCACGCGTCACCGTCGTGAGCTACGGCCGTACGCTGCCGCTGTGCGTGCAGGCTGCCAACGCACTCGCGAGCGACGGCATCGATGCGGAGGTCATCGACCTGCGCACGCTGTGGCCGTACGACTGGGATTGCGTCAAGGAAAGCATCGAGAAGACCCGCCGTGTTCTCTACGTGAACGAGGACACGGAGGTCACCAACTTCGGCGAACACCTCGTGCGCCGTACCATCGACGAGCTGTTCTACGAACTGTCCGCGCCACCGAAGCTGCTTGCCGGAAAATTCGTGCCCGGCATCGGCCTCGCGGATGTGCTCGAGATGGCGTCCGTGCCCCAGCTCGACGACATCTCACACGCGATCCGTACGCTCGCCGCGCTGGAACCGTGATCCTCGACTTTCTCCTCGGCCTGGCGGGGCTCGTCGTGCCGGGGCTTTTACCCGAGGACGTAGACGCCGCGATGGCGGGCGGCGTGCCGATCCATGCCGAGGCTTTCACCGACGCGGCGGGCTTCACGTGCGGCAAGGGGGCAGGCGTCATCCTCATCTGGCGGCCGATCGCCGACGTGTGGGCCACGCTCACGTCCTACGAGGACCGCGTGGAGTACATCCCGCGGCTCAAGAAGCTGAAGGTGCTCGAGCGGGCACCGGGGCGCGCGCGCGTGTGGCAGGAGGTCGACGCCACGGTCACGACCGCCCGCTACACCGCGTGGTACGAGCTCGACGAAAAGGCACACGTCATCCACTGGAAGCTCGATCCTTCGGCGGGCGACAATACGCTACGCGACGTCGACGGTGAGTACACGATGGTGGCCGTGGACGAAGGTCGCACATTGTTGAGCTATCGCTCCACCGTCGGCACCGCGCTCCACGTGCCGCGCGCGATCCAGGCGTACATGACGCGCAAGTCGCTTCCCGACCTGCTCGGCAACATCAAGAAGCGCGTCGAGTCCGGCGGAAAGTGGAAGCGATAGGCGCGTGACGCCAGACCCCTCGCTCGAGCTCGGGAACATGGCCATTGCGCTGCGCACCGGTGCGGCGGTGCTCTGCGGCACGCTGCTCGGAATCAACCGCAACCTGCACCACAAGTCCGCCGGGGTGCGTACGCACTCGCTCGTGTCGCTGGGTAGCGCGCTCGTGGTGATGCTCGCGTTCGCGGCCGACTCGCAGAACCGCGACGGGGTCACGCGCGTCATGCAGGGACTCGTGACCGGCATCGGCTTCCTCGGAGCGGGCGTCATCCTCCATCGGGACACGAAGAAGCGCATCGAGGGGCTCACCACGGCCGCGTCGATCTGGGTCGCAGCCGGGTTCGGCATGGCGTGCGGTGCCGGACTCTTCGTCCTCGTGGCCATCACGCTCGCCGCAGCGTTGCTCGTGCTCGCGCTCGGCGGCCCGCTCGAGAAGGCGTTCGAGCGCATGTTCGCCGCGAAGGACGACGTGCCGAACGAGCCTCCGCCCTCTGACTCGTCAGAGCGTGAATAGGCAGTTTTCACCGCCAGGACGCCACTGCATTTTCCGGTCGATGGACGCGTTGTCCCGATGGTCTGCGACCCGACGTTCTCGACGCTGCGATCGCGCAGATAAAAAAATCGCCCGAGCTAATTCGAATCGAAAGGGTTTAGCGTCCTGTCCATTCATTTCCGCTGTCCGATGACTGAGCGCTACTTCGCGTCGCGCTCCAGCTCGACGAGCTCGGCGCCTTCGGTGACCTGCTCGCCGGGCGCGAAGACGAAGCGGCGCACCATTCCGTCATAGGGCGCCACCACGGAGAGCTCCATCTTCATGGCCTCCAAGATCACGAGGGTCGCACCCTTCTTCACGTGATCGCCGACCGCCGCCTTGTGGGCAACGACCTTCCCCGGCATCGTCGCGCGGAGCGCACCCTCTCGCGCATCGGAGACGAGCTGCACGTCGAGCGGGTCGATCACGTCGAGCGTGTAGCGCCGGCCCTCCGAGAACACGTGCCAGCGATTTCCGACGGCAAACGCGGTGGCCCGTGATGGCGAGTCGTCGATGACAACGTCGCGGGTCGTCTCACCGTACCGAAGCGTGACGACGCAAGGCACGCTGCCGCCGAGCCGCCAGCCGTCGAGCGCGCCCCACGGCAGGGGGCCTGCCGACGAACGGCCCCACTGCGAACGCGCCGCCGCTTGCCACACCGCGTGGGGCGGCTCGCCGGTGGGCGCCCGCAGCGCGTCGTGCTCGAGCTCGATGAGCGCCGTGTCGAGGGCGGCGTCGGCGAACGACCTCGTACGCACGAGCCGGCCGAGGAACTCGACATTGTTCGCAACGCCGACGATCTGGAGCTGCTCGAGCGCACGCCGCATGTGACCGAGCGCCTCCGACCGATCCTCTCCCCACACGATGAGCTTGGCGATCATCGGGTCGTAGTGCGGCGTGATCGTGTCTCCCTCTTCCACGCCCGTGTCGACGCGGACGTTTACCGATTGCGGCGGAAACACGAGGTGCACGAGCGGGCCCGTCGACGGAACGAAGCCCGCGTCGGGATTCTCGGCGTAGATGCGCGCCTCGAGCGCGTGCCCGTGCGCGCGGATCTGGTCCTGCGCGAGAGGCAGCGGCTCGCCGGCTGCGACGCGCAGCTGCCACTCCACGCGGTCGAGGCCGGTGATCGTCTCGGTCACCGGGTGCTCGACCTGGAGGCGCGTGTTCATCTCCATGAAGTAGAACGTACCTGCCGGATCGACGATGAACTCGACGGTGCCGGCGCCGA
>JAYTLP010000034.1:0-4216 GCA_043729375.1 Myxococcales bacterium | reverse complement strand
GCCGTGGGCGAGGCGGTCGCGTACACCACCACGGACGGCAGCACCTGGAAGCCCGCGTTGCCTGTGACGGAGACGCACGTCGACCAGGGCTTCGGCGGCGCCTACATCAACGCGGTCGCGTGCGGCGGCACGACGATCACGGCGGGTGGGCTATGGACCGCCGAGTCGAGCACGGACGGCGGCAAGACCTGGACGTCGGCCAGCATGTCCGTCGATGGCGCCGGCGACCAGGCGTTCGTCGCCGCGCTGCGACGCTCGTCCTCGGGCACTTGGATGGCGAGCGGATATTACGACTACATCGCTCGGTCGACCGACGGCGTGACCTTTTCACCGGTCGGCGGCGCGGTCGAGCTGCAGTGGTGGAACGACATCAGCGCCGACGAGAAGGGCGGCTGGTGGGTCGTCGGCGAAAAAGGCGGCGTGCAGCACAGCGCCGACGACGGCTTGACGTTCACGGCAGTCGCTGTTCCCACCGTCGAAGATCTGTACGCCGTCTCGTTCCGCGACGCGTCGAACGGCGTCGTCGTCGGGTCTCACGGCGCCGCATTCGTCACCCACGACGGCGGCTCCACGTGGACCGACATCTCGACCGGCCTCGACGGCTACCTCGGTGCAGCGACCTGGCTCGACGCGACGACCGTGCTCGTCGCGGGCGAGAAAGGCACGGTGTTGCGCCGCACGTTCTGATCGCGGGCGCCTGCTATCGCGGCGGGGCCAGCGCGGTCCGGTTGCGACCGAGTCGCTTTGCCTCGTAGCAGGCGTCGTCCGCGCGCTCGACGACGGACTCGAGCGCCTCGATGCCGGTCCACTCGGCGACGCCGATGGACACGGTGACGCGGAGCGCCGTGCCGTCGGGCAGCGTGAGCTTCGTGTCGGCCAGCGCGCAGCGAATGCGGTCGAGCACCGCCACGGCCTTCTGCAGATCCGTTTCGGGCAGCAGCACCACGAACTCCTCTCCACCCCAGCGACCGATGAGGTCGCTCGCGCGCAACAGGCTCTGCGCGAGGCGCACCGTCTGCACGAGGACCGAGTCGCCCGCCGCATGGCCATGCTCGTCGTTCACGAGCTTGAAGCGGTCGAGGTCGAGCAGCGCAGCCGAGAAGTGCCGGCTGTAGCGTCGAGCGCGTTCGAGCTCGCTCGCGCCGTGCTCGAGCAGGTCGCGGCGGTTCGAGATGGCGGTGAGCGGATCACGCGTGGCTTGCTCGCGGAGCCGCGCCTCTTCCTGCTTCACCAGCGTGATGTCGTCGACGCTCGACAGGTAGCACTCGTGGCCATCGAACTGGATGCGCTGAGACGAGATGCGCGCCCAGAACTTGGCGCCCGCGATCGTGCGCAGCTCCGCGTCCATGCCCTCGACGTGGCCTTCGTGCACGCTGGCGAGGAACTCGGCCTGGCGCGCCTCGTCGGCCCACGCGTGCACGGCGTCGAAAGAGCCGACGTGGTCCCCGGTCAGCCCGAACAGCTGCATCGCGCGCGGGTTCACGAAGAGCACCCGCTGATCGGCGAGCCGCTGCAGGATGAGCGCGACCGGCGTCACCGCGAGCAGGGTGCGCATCGACGCTTCACTCGCGGCGAGTGCGTGGGTGCGCTCGCCGACCTTGCGCTCCAGCATGTCGCGCTCCTCGCGCAGCGCACGGTCGGCCTGGAGCCAGCCGTGGGCCTCGAGCACCTGCGCGACGAAGTCGGAACACGTCCCGGCGAGCAGCTCCTCCCAGAACAGCCAGCGGCGTGGCGTGGCCACGTGTTCGTGGCAGACGACTGCCACCATCTTGCCGCGAACGAACACGGGGGCATCGAGCATCGCCGTGATGTCGAGGGGCCCGAGGTAGTCCTCGGTGAGGGCCTCGGTGCGCGGGTCCGAGCACGCGTCGTGGACGACGACGGCCCGCTCCTCGACGATGGCCTGGAAATAGCGAGGGCTGTTCGCTTCGAACAGCATCGCCCCGCTCTGGTGCTGGCCGGTCGAGGTGTCGTACAGGTCGATACACTCGAGGCGCGCGTCGACGCCGCGCTCGCCGCAGATCCGCCAGACGCTCGCGCGCCGGCACCGCAGGAGGCGAGTCGCCGTCTCGGTGAGCTGCTGGACTGCGCGGGCGAGATCGCCATGGGCGAGCGCGTCGGACTGCATGAGGTCGGTGAGCAGGCGACGCTGCGTCTGGAGGCTCACCTCGACGCCTCGCGTGAGCCGCTCCTCGTCCTCGGCAGACAGAGGTGGGTGCGCAGTGCCGGTCATCACTCGAGGACGCGCATGCCCGGTGCTTCGCGGCCCGTGCTCGTGACGTACTCGTCGTAGGAGCCGTTGTAGATGCGCGGTCCGGCGCTCGACAGCTCGAGCACGCGGGTCGCGAGGAGCCGGAGAAAGCCGCGATCGTGGCTCACGAACACGATGGTGCCTTCGTAGGCCTTCAGCGCTTTGACGAGCGCGCGCTTCGTCACGAGGTCGAGGTGGTTGGTGGGCTCGTCGAGGACGAGCAGGTTGGGCGCGTCGAAGAGGATCTTGGCGAGCACGAGGCGCGACTTCTCGCCGCCGGAGAGCACGCGGATGGGCTTGTCCGCATCCTCACCGATGAACTGGAATGCGCCGAGCAGGTTGCGCAGCGTGCCCATGTTGGCGAGCGGCGCGTGCTCCTGCATCTCCTCGATGACGGTACGATCGCCGGAGAGCTGCTCCATCTGGTGCTGGGCGAAGTAGCCCATCTGCACGGACGCACCGACGGTGATCTCGCCGGCATCGGGCCTCACGGTGCCGGCCATGCCCTTCAGCAGCGTGGACTTGCCAGCGCCGTTCTCACCCATGATCGCCCAGCGCTCGCCGCGCCGCACGAGCATGTCGAGGCCGGAGTGGACGACACGCTCGCCGTAGCTCTTCTGGAAGTTGACGACCTTGATCACGTCGTCGCCCGAGCGGCTCGGTGCGCGAAAGTCGAACTCCTTCTCGAAGAGGCGCTTGGGCGGCGCGACGCGCTCGATCTTGTCGAGCTTCTTGATTCGGCTCTGGACCTGCGAGGCCTTGGCCGCCTGCGCGCGGAAGCGCTCGACGAAGCGCATCTCCTTCTGCAGCATGGCCTGCTGGCGCAGGTACGACGCCTCGCGCCGCTCCGCCTCCTGCGCGCGCATCATCTCGTAGAAGTCGTAGTCGCCGGTGTATGCGCGGACCTCGCCTCCGTCGATCTCGACGATCTTCTTCACGACTCGGTTCATCACGTCGCGATCGTGGCAAGTCATGATGACCGAGCCCGGGTACGTGCGGAGGAACGACTCGAGCCAGATGATCGACTCGAGGTCGAGGTAGTTGGTGGGCTCGTCGAGCAGCAGCGCGTCGGGGCGCTGGAGCAGAATCTTCGCGAGCGCGACGCGCATCTTCCATCCGCCCGACAGCGCGCCGACGTCTCCGCCGATCTGTGTCTGCGTGAGCCCGAGGCCCGCGAGGATCTCCTGCGCGCGCGCCTCGAGCTCGTAGCCGCCCAGCTCCTGGTAGCGGGCCTGCACCTCGCCGAAGCGGTCGACCGTCTTCTCCAAATCCTCGCCCGTGGCCATCTTGGCCTCGAGCACGGCGAGCTCCTCGCCGAGCTTCGCGACCTCGCCCGCGCCCGAGACGGTCTCGGACAGGACGCTGTGTCCCTTCATGTCGCCCGCGTCCTGGCGGAAGTAGCCGAGTGTCAGCTTCTTCGGCTTGTCGACCTGGCCGTCGTCCACGGTCTCCTCGCCGGTGATGAGCCGGAAGATGGTGGATTTTCCGGTGCCGTTCGCGCCGACGAGCCCGACCTTCTCCCCGGGGTTCACCTGGAAGCTGGCGTCGACGAAAAGGATCTGCGGGCCGTACTGCTTGGTGACGTTCGTGAACGAGATCATGAGCGACGGCGTGGGTAGCCCGAATCGCCCCGGTTGTCGACCCGCTGCGGACAGCCTGTAGAGAGCACTCGACATGTCCGGGTCATAAGCACCCGTAGATGTCCGCCTTGCAGGCTGGGGACGGTAGAGGTCGCAGATGCGGCGACTACGAACATCGGTCCAGGAGGTCAGGGCCATCATGATGCTCCATTAGGATGGCTCGACGCACGCGTGGATTGCAGGGCTGCCGATGCGCGACATCGTCGTGGTGCTCGACGATGCAGACGGGCGCGTGCTCTACGCGCGCTTCGTCGAGCAGGAAGGTACGCTCTCGACGCTACACTCCTTCGAGCACGTGCTGCGTCGCTGGGGGCGCTTCTGCGAG
>JAYTLP010000033.1:0-7953 GCA_043729375.1 Myxococcales bacterium | reverse complement strand
ACGCGATGACCGACGCGCAGCTCATGGGCCCGGAGCCCGCAGGCGGCGCGGCAGAGCAGGTCAAGGAGTGATCATGTCGCGCTTCGTTCCCGTCGCACTCGGCCTAGCCCTCCTCTACGGTTCCATCGTCCCCTTCGCCGTCGCTCACGCCGAACCGCCGAAGCTCGCGGCGCTCGGCAAGGCCTACGCCGACAAGCACGGCTTCGCGGTCCGCGTCGTGAAGAGCGACCTCGGCACGCGCCAGGTCGAGCGTCACTTCGTACCCGTCCTGCCGACCACGCAGGAGGACTTCCTCGGGACCTTCTCGAAGGGCAACGGCGCCGTCGTCTGGAAGTCGAACCACGACAAGGTCCATGGCCAGCTTCATCTCGGTCCGAACGACATCGTTAGCCACGCCAACCGGCACGGCGTCTCCCCCTACTTCGACGCGAGCGCGCACGAAGTCGGTGGCACGATGATCGCGATGGCGCTCGAGCCGCACCACGTCGACTCCTGGATGGCGATGATCGACAAGCACACCCCCGCGGGCTCGACGCCCATCAACTCGCTCGGCTCGTTCCAGCAGGCGCAGACGGCGGCGGGCCTGCCGACGCACGGTGGCTGCATGTGGTGGGTCGTCCACGCCGACGTCGGCGGCGGGCAGAACCTCGCGCACCTCATGGGCGTCCGTCGCGCCAAGGGTCCCGAGGTCCTCGCCCCGCGCCTCATCCACGCCGGCAACGAGAACGTCGGCGCGATCGGCATCCCCGTCAACACCATCGAGCAGTTCAACGCGATGACCGACGCGCAGCTCATGGGCCCCGAGCCCGCAGGCGGCGCCGCCGAGCAGGTCAAGGAATAAGGCGCAGTCATGTCGCGCTTTCTCGCCACCGCACTCCTCTTCGGTTCGCTCCTCGGTGGCGCAGTCGGGCACGCCGAGCCGCCCAAGCTCGCCGCGCTCGGCAAGACCTACGCCGACAAGCACGGCTTCGCGGTCCGCGTCGTGAAGAGCGACCTCGGTACCCGGCAGGTCGAGCGCCACTTCGTCCCGGTGCTGCCGACCACGCAGGAGGACTTCCTCGCCACGTTCAAGCGAGGCAACGGCGCGGTCACGTGGGTCTCCGGGACCGACAAGGTGCACATGGAGCTCAGCATCGAGCCGGGCGTCGGCAACAACTACCAGCTGGCGCGCGGCACCGCGAAGGTCACCGCTCCACGCGCGGGCCAGGGCTTCCTGATGGCGCTCGCCGTCGACGGCAAGCAGGTCGACCACTGGAACCAGTTCATCGACCGCTACACCCCCGCAGGTCAGCCGATGTACACCGGCCGCGAGAAGTACCGCGACCCGAAGACGAACCAGTGCCACGGCAGCTGCATGTGGTGGATGGTCCACGGCGAGGTCTCCGAGAATCTGAACCTCGCGCACCACATGGGCGTCCGTCGGGCCAAGGGACCGGAGGTTCTCGGCCCGCGGCTCATCCACGCGGGCAACGAGAACGTCGGGCCCATCGGCATCCCGGTCAACACCATCGAGGAGTTCAACGCGATGACCGACGCGCAGCTCATGGGCCCCGAGCCCGCGGGCGGCGCGGCGGAGCAGGTCAAGGAATAAGGAGCAAGGCACCGGTTCACAGGACGCAGGCAACACGACACGTCGGTGTTGTTTCGCGACGTCGACTGTCTTCAGATGGGACCGCCGCGCAGCGGCAACCTCCATGTCCGGTCACCGGTGTACTGCGTCTCGTCCTCAGCGCACCCCGGTTCCGGCGCGCTCCCCGCTGTACCGCTTCTCGAGGTCCTTCAGCAGCGCGAGGTTGTGCCTCGCGTCGGCGTGGTCGGGCCTCCGCTTCAACGCCTCGTCGAACGCCTTGTGGGCCTCGTCGAAGCGGCCGAGGCGCAGGAGCTCGACGCCGGCCAGGTAGTGGATCTCGGGGTCTTCCGGATCGAGGTCGGCGGCGAGCTTGAGCTCGTCGAGGGCGCGCTCGCGTTCCTTCCGCGCGGAGAGCACGAGCGCGTAGTTGTAGTGTGCCTTGGGCCGCAGCGGCACGCGCTGGACGGCGCGCGAGAGGTACCAGAACGCCTTCGACAGATCTCCGCGACGATAGGCGATGCCGCCGAGGTTGACCCACGCCTCGCCGAGGTAGCGCCGGAACTGCTGCGCCTCCTGGAACACAGCCTCGGCCTTCTGGTCCTGCCCCGCCTCCTCGTACGCCGCACCGAGAAGGAAGTACGGGCGCGGGTCCTCGGGTGAGAGCTTCATCACCTTCTGGTATGCCATCACGGCCCTGTCGGGCTCGCCCTTGCGCCGGTAGCAATCACCGACGAACTTCCAGGCGACCGCGTTCCTCGGCTGACGACGGATGACTTCTTCGTACGCCGCGACGGCCTTGTCGAGCGCGCCGGTGCGCTGGTAGGCCGAGGCGAGGTCGAGCCGGATGTCCACGTCGTCGGGTGACAGTGCGGCGACCTTCTCGAGCTCCGACTGCAGGTCCTGCGTCTGCCCCTTCGCCGCATAGATGAGCGCCAGCGTCCGCCTCGCCGGGATATTGCCCGGCTGTGCTGCCAGCACCTGCTCGAGCTGCATCTTCGCGGGATCGAGGTCACCGCTTTCCCAGAGCAGCTCGCCGTATGCAAGGCGTGCCTCGACGTCGTATGGCCGCGTCTCGAGCGCCTTCTGGACGAGCTCGATCGTCCGTGCGCGGTTGCCGTCGTGACGATACAGCCGCACGAGGGAGATGAGTGCGTCGTAATTGCCCGGATCGAGGTCGAGCGCATAGGCGATCTGCGACGCGGCCTTCGCGCGGTCGCCGGTGTCGAGGAGGCACTCGCCGAAGAGGCGATGGCCTTCTGCGAACTTCGGCGCGATGAGGTTCAGCTTCTTGAAGACGAGCAGCGCCTTCTGCGGCTCCTTCGGCCCGGCGATGCCGAAGCACTGGTTCACCGCGCGCCCGTAGAGCGTGTACGCGTAGAGATCCTTGACCAGTGGCTCCTCGAGCTGCGCGGCCTCCTCGGGCGTCGGGTGCCACCCCGCCTTGCCCACGAGCGCGCCTACCTGCTCGACGACCAGCTGCTGCAGGCCTTCGCGCTCCGCGATCCCGCTCGTGCTCGCGACGATCCGCAGCTGCGGGTTCGGTTGCATCGCCGACGGCGGGAGCACCTCGAGCAGCTCGATGGCGACCTCCGCCTTCCAGCTCGGCCTCGCGAAGCGACCGGCCACCACCCAGCGGGCCCCGAGCGTGTAGGCGCGCTGCGCGACGGCGGCGTTGCGGACGCCGCTCGTGGCCGCGACCGGGAGCTTCTTGCCGTCGATGACCGGGTCGACGAGGTCGAGCACGCGGGGGCCGTACACCGGTCGCAAGGTGGAGAGGTGCTCCAGCTTGCTCGCCGTCGACAGCGCGAGGGCCGAGGCCATCCAATCGAGCTGCTTCACCGGAGACGAGTTCACGAACGGCAGCACGATGAAGCCGTCGCGCGTCGCTGGGGTCTCGTCCGCACGAGAGTCCGGAGACGAACCGAGCAGCGCCGTCGCGAGCCCGATCCCGCTCACGACGCGCGCGAATTTGACTCTGCTCCGACCCGGGCCCATACCAGTTCCATAGTGGCGGCGTCCGTCGACAACGCAAGTAAACGAGAGCCGAGGCGGGCACGCACGCGCTTCTCCTTCATCCGCTTCTTCATCCTCCTGTGCGTGGCGCTCTCCGGCTTCGGAGGCAGCCTCGGATACTGGGGCTACCGGCAGTTCGAGAAGGACCTGCCGGACCGCTGGAGCGATCTGACGGACTACAAGCCCGCGCGCGCGAGCCGCGTGTTCTCGGCCGAGGGCGAGCTCATCGGCGAGTTCTATCTGCAAAAGCGCGTCGTGCTGCCGCCTAGCAAGATCCCGAAGCACGTGATGCAGGCGTTCGTCGCCGCCGAGGACAACCGCTTCTTCGACCACCACGGCATCGATCCGATGGGCATCGCGCGCGCCGCGTTCGCCAACGTCAGGGCGGGACGCGTCGTCCAGGGCGGCTCCACCATCACGCAGCAGGTCGCGAAGCTGATGCTCGCGGGGAACGAGCGCAATCTGTTCCGCAAGATCCGCGAGGCAATCCTCGCGCACAAGATCGAGCAGAGACTGACCAAGGAGCAGATCCTCGCGATCTACGTGAACCATATCTACCTCGGGCACGCGGCGTACGGCATCCAGGTCGCCGCGGAGGTGTACTTCGCCAAGGACGCCGGCACGCTCACCATCGCGGAGGCCGCGATGCTCGGCGGTCTTCCCAAAGCACCCACGGAGGACTCCCCGTTCACGTCGTTCAGGCGCGCGCGCGACCGACAGCACTACGTCCTCGGACAGATGCTCGATAACAGCTTCATCACGAAGGCTCAGTACGACCAGTCGATGGCCGAGCCCATCGCCATCGTCTCCAAGGACACACCGCTCAACCACCTCGCGGCGCCCTACTTCGTCGAGCACGTGCGTCGGCTCGTGCAGGCGAAGTACGCCGGCCCCAACGGGAAGGAGCTCTACGATCGCGGCCTGCACATCCAGACGACGCTCGTGATGGCGCAGCAGCGCGCCGCCGAGCTGGCCGTCCGCCACGGGCTCGACGACATCGACCGGCGCTTCGGCTTCCGCGGCCCCGTGGTGCACCTCGACGGTTCGGACCTCGACGCGTTCGAGCAGGACCTGCCGCGGCTTTACACGACCGCCAAGGACGCGATGAAGACCGCCGCCACCGGTGCGCTCCTCGTCGGGCGCCCGTACCTCGGGCAGTACCAGCCGAAGCTCGGCAAGACGAAGGCGCTCGTGAAGCTCGGCGCCCTGCACGTCTCCCTCGACGACGACGACGCGCAGCGCATCGAGCACTGGCTCCAGAAGCGCGGCAACAAGCTCGACCGCGGCGACCTCGTCCCGGTGCGCATCGAGCGGCAAGAGGTCACTCACGGCGCGGGCAAGCGTGCGGTGGTCGAGGAGGTCCAGCTCGCGCGCCTCGCGCAGCAGCCCGACATCCAGGCCGCGCTGGTCGCAGTCGACCCTGCCGACGGGCACCTCACCGCGATGGTCGGCGGCTACGACTACGATCTATCGCAGTTCAACCGCGCCACGCAGGCGCGCCGTCAGGTGGGCTCGTCCATAAAGCCCTACATCTACGCGACCGCGCTCGAGCACGGCTACACCGAGGTCACCATCGTTCCCGATGCGCCCATCTCGGTGAAGACCGCCGCGGGCTTCTGGTCGCCGCACAACTACAAGGGCGAGTACCTCGGGCCCATCACACTGCGCACCGCGCTGCAGCACTCCATCAACACGGTGTGCGTGCGCCTCGTCGTGGCCCTCGGCGTCGACAAGGTGATCGAGGGCATCCGTCGCTTCGGCATCACGGCGCCGATTGTGCGCCATCCGTCCGTGGCGCTCGGCACGCCCGAGGTGCCGCTCATCGATCACACCTACGGCTACGCGACTTTTCCCGCCGGCGGGCTCGCCGTCACGCCGCTCCTCGTCACGCGCATCACGGACGCCGACGGCAACGTGGTCGAGGAGAACCGGCCGCCGGCCGTGCGCAAGCGCCGCATCCCCGCAGACACGGCCTACGTGATGGTCGACATGATGAAGAACGTCGTCGAAAAGGGCACCGGCCAGAAGGCAAAGGAGCTCGGGCGTCCCACTGCCGGGAAGACGGGCACGTCGAACGACTTCAAGGACAACTGGTTCATGGCCTACACGCGCGATCTCGTCTGCGGCGTGTGGGTCGGTCGCGACGACTTCAAGACCATCGGTTACAACGCGACGGGGGGCACCACCGCAGCGCCGATCTGGACGGAGTTCATGAAGGCCGCTCACCCGCACACGCCGGTCCGAGACTTCGATGTCCCTACCGACATCTACTTCATGCGCGCGACGGCCGATCGCGGCCTGCCGGCGCGCCCGGGCACGCCGGGCTCGATTCTCCTGCCCTTCCGACGGGGAACGCTCCCTTCACAGTTTGCAAAGGTGGGCCCGCAGAGCATGACCTTCTCGGACGACGTGTTCTGAGCCGGCACGCTCGGCGGCCGTAGCAATCTGCAATCACACGGGTCTGGCAGCTCAGCATGCTTGACACTGAGGGGGGCTTAGCTAGTATGCCCCACGCCGGTACCGTTCGATTGACTGTGGTGAGGCGACGAGGATCTCGTCGCGGAGGAGACATGCAGCACATTGCTATGTTTTTGGAGCAGGGCGGATTTTTCATGTACGTCAACCTGGGCTCCTCTGCGATCGCCATTGCTCTGATTCTGGAGCGGACGATCTTCTTCCTCGGGAAAGGCTCGGTGAACGCGGCTGCGTTCCTCGAGCAGATCCGCAAGCTGGTTGCGGCAAACAATGTCGACCGCGCCATCAAGCTGTGCTCGGCCACCGAGGCGCCCGTCGCCAAGGTCGCCAGGGCCGGCCTGACGCGGCTCTCGAAGGGCGAGGCGGCCGTCACGACGGCCATCGAAGAGACGCTCGTCGACGTCGCACCCGACCTCAAAAAGCGCATCCCCGCGCTCTGGTCGCTCGCGAACATCGCGACGCTCATCGGCCTCCTCGGCACGATCACGGGCCTCATCGGAGCGTTCGCGGCCGTCTCCAAGGCAGCCGCCGCCGACCGCGCAAACATCCTCTCGGGTCGTATCTCCGAGGCGATGAACAACACGTGGCTCGGTCTCGCGATCGCAGTCGTGTGCATGATCGCCCACGTGTTCCTCAATGGCGCGTCGAAGAAGCAGCAGCACGAGCTCGAGAGCTTCTCCATGAAGCTCGAGAACCTGCTCGCCGACACCATCCACTCGAACCAGGCCGCGAAGTAGCGCCGGGCTCGGCCAGGTCGAAGAGCCTAGCGGACGAACGATGACGCCTCAGAGGCTCCGCACCAAGCTGCGCAAGATCCGAGAAGCCGGGGAGGCCGCTGCCGAAGAAGGTGGTGAACTCAATATCATCCCGTACCTCGATATCGTCGTCAACATCATCATGTTCATGCTCGCCACCACGGCATTCTCCGCCGCGCTTGGTGACATCAACATCTCGCAGCCGAACGCCGGCGTGAGCGCGTCGAGCGCAGCCGACGACACACCGAAAAACGACCTCAACCTCACGCTCGCCATCACCAAGGACGGCTTCATCATCGCCGCCTCGGGCGCCGTGCTCCACGCGGGCTACACCTTCGGCTCCACGGGCAACCTCAACAACACCGCCGTCGAGGGTCCCACGATTCCGAAGAAGAACGGCGAATACGACTACGACCTCCTCAACAAGAAGATGCTGGAGATCAAGAACTCGCCCGTCGCTGCCAAAGAGACGAAGCTCATCGTCAACCCCAACGAGAACATCACCTACGACGTCATCGTGCTCGCGCTCGACGCCGCGCGCGGTCAGCTTGTCACCAAGCCCGACCCCGAGAACCCCGGCAAGATGCTCGAGACATTCCAGGGCTTCCCCGACGTCCTCTTCTCGGCCGGCGTGAACTGAGGCAATGAGCTGATGGCCATCCAAAGCGGCAACGACGTTCCGGATCGTCATGCGAAGAAGCAGATCGCTCGCTTTCGCGAACAGGTCGAGAGCGAGGTCGAAGAAGGCCACATGCAGTATCTGAACATCATGCCGATGATGGACATGATGACGATCCTGCTCGTCTTCCTGCTCAAGCAGTTCTCCGTCCAGGCCAGCGCGGCCGCAATGCAGCAGGGCCTTGCGCTCCCCACCTCCTCGGTGGAGAAGCAGAACCCCGTCTCCGTCAACATCACCGTCACGCAGACCGCCGTGCTCGTCGAGGGCGACGCGATTGCCGCCATCCGCGACGGCAAGCTCGACCCGTCTGTCAAGCGTGACGGCGCCAACGGCTACTACATCACCCCCCTCGTCGACACGCTCACCAAGCACGCCAACCGCCTCAAGAAGATCGGCGTCATGGGCGGCACCGCGTTCGACAACACGGCCATGGTCATGGTCGACAAGGGCACGCCCTACCG
>JAYTLP010000032.1:0-3327 GCA_043729375.1 Myxococcales bacterium | reverse complement strand
CTACTACGCGCTCCGGTCGCCGGAGAAGATCGCGCGCCTCCTGCTCCTCGCGCCAGCGCCTCCGTGGGCCGAGGCCCGGGAGCGCATCAAGCCGAACATGAAGGCGGCGGCCGAGCGGCCGGAGGCGAAGGCGTTCGTCGCCTCGCTCGACCGCACCGATCGGCGGCAGCGGTTCGCGAGTGCCGTGGTCGGCTACTTCTTCGATCCGGCGCGTGCGCTCGAGCTCACGCCGTTCGTGTCTCGCGAGCGAGCCGAGCGCGCGGCGTGGGACAGCGTCGCTGGCTACGACCTGAGGCCCGAGCTCGCCGGGCTGGCCGTGCCGACGCTGGTCGTGCATGGCATCGAGGATCCGGTGCCGATCGACGGGTCGCGCGAGCTGTGCCGTCTGTCGGGTGCCACGCTCGTGGAGATCGACCACTGCGGCCACTGCCCGTTCATCGAGGGAAGCGACGTGCTGTTCCCTGCGGCGAAGCGCTTCCTCAGCGGAGCATGAGCATGTAGGCGGACACCGCGACCGCGACCGCGACGAGGGCTGCGGCGGCGACCCACACCAGTCCGGAGCCACGCGGAGGCGCGGAGGCCGCGACGGGCGCCGCATCGAGCAAGGTCACCGGCAGGCTCTGCAGCGCGAAGAACTCGCGGGCGCGCTTGAGGAACGCATCGTACGCGGCGCGATCGAGCGGCACCGCGCTGCCCCGGAATCGCTGCGCATAGGTGCCGGAGACGTAGTCGAACGTGCGCAGCTCGGCGGTGCGCTCGTTCTGATCGGCTGCACCCGCGACGACCACTAGGCCTTCGCGCGACAGCGTGATGTGCTGGACGCTCTGCTTCCCGCCGCCCGTCGACGGCCCATCCGGAGACGCCAGCGCCACCTTGAACGCAACGCCGTCTGTGCCCGCCACGGGGTGCGCGCCGACAATCTGGTTGAAGATGTCGGCGAGGTCGATCGCCTTCATCGCAAAATGGGTGTGGTGTTGACGAGCCATCAGGGTCACCCGCGTAAGAGGTGCGGAGAGCGTACTATGCTGCCGCAGCCATGCCCAATTGCCTTGCGTCCGAGCAGAGTCCGTATCTCCGGCAGCACGCGGAGAACCCCGTCGACTGGCTGCCGTTCGGCAAGAACGCGTTCGCGGAAGCCGCGCGCCTCGACCGCCCGATCCTGCTCAGCATCGGCTACTCCGCGTGCCACTGGTGCCACGTGATGGCGCACGAGTCGTTCGAGAATCCGGCCACCGCAAAGCTCATGAACGAGCGCTTCGTGAACATCAAGGTCGACCGCGAGGAGCTCCCCGACGTGGATCAGATCTATCAGCGCGCGCTCGCACTGCAGGGTGAGTCCGGCGGCTGGCCGCTCACCATGTTCCTCACGCCAAGCGGCACTCCCTACTTCGGCGGCACCTACTTCCCCCCCGAGGATCGCCACGGCCGTCCCGGCTTCCCGCGCATCCTCGTCGCGCTGTCGGACGCCTGGCAAAAAGATCGCGAGAGCATCCTCCAGCACGCAGCGAAGTACTCCGACGGCCTCGCGCACCTCGCGGCGCGCGAGCTCGACGGGGGGGACGCCTCGGCACTCACCGACGCAGCGCTCGATGCCGCGATCGACGGCCTCCTCGGGCGCGTCGACACCGAGCACGCCGGCTTCGGTGGCGCCCCGAAGTTTCCGAATGCGTCGGCGCTGCGCCTCCTCCTTCGCGGTGCGCGACGCCGCAGGCGACAGGGCCTCGACGGCGCGCCGCTCGAGACTGCGTTCCTGCACGCGCTCACGGCGATGGCGGAGGGCGGCATCTACGACCAGCTCGGCGGCGGCTTCGCGCGCTACGCGACCGATCGCGTGTGGCTCGTGCCGCACTTCGAGAAGATGCTCTACGACAATGGCCAGCTGCTGCGGCTCTATGCCGAGGGCTACCAGCGCACGCGCGATCCGCTGTACGCCCGCGTGCTGCGCGAGACCGCCGCGTTCCTCGAACGGGAGCTGCGATCACCCGAGGGCGGGCTGTACACGGCGCTCGACGCGGACTCGGAAGGCGTGGAGGGCCTGTTCTACGCATGGACGTGGGCCGAGCTCGAGCGCCTGCTCACGACAGACGAGCTCGCGCTGGTCGAGCGCTGCTGGGGCGCCCGCCGCGAGGGCAACTGGAAGGATCCACACGGCCACGGCCCCGAGCTGGCCAATGTGCTGAGCGTCGTCCTGCGAGGTCACGAGGACGCGCTCGCGCCCGTTCGCGACAAGCTGTTCGCGGCCCGCGCGCGGCGAGTACGCCCGGCAACCGACGACAAGATCCTCTCGGGCATGAACGGCCTCGCGCTCACCGGCCTCGCGGAGGCCGCGCGGGTGCTCGATGATCCGGTCATCCTCGACGGCGCCCGACGGACCGCGGAATTTTTGCTGAAGAGCCTGCGCGCCGACGACGGCCGCATGCGACGCACCTGGAAGGCGGGCGTCGCGCGGCTTCCAGGGACCCTCGACGATCACGCGTTCGTGGCGGAGGGGCTCGTGGCGCTGTACGAGGCCACGTTCGAACCGCGCTGGTTCGACGCGGCGGTGACCCTGCTCCGCCGGGCGGTGGAGCTCTTCTGGGACGAGTCGCAGGCCGCGTTCTACGTCACCGCGCCCGACGAGGACGAGCTACCGACGCTCATCGAGCGCCCGCTGTCGGGCCACGATGGGGCAATCCCGTCGGGCGCGAGCGTCGTCGCGGAGCTCTTGCTCGTGGTCGGCGAGGCGACGAAGGACGACGCGATGACCGGCGTGGCCCGCACGCTGCTCGAGCGGCGCGCATCGGGCGCGCTGGCCCAGCCGTTTGCCTACGCACAGCTCCTCGGCGCGATGGACACGCTGCTCGAGGGCCCCACGCAGATCGTCGTCACGGGCCCCGACGCGAACGCGCTCGAGCGCGCGGTGGCGACCGTGTTCGTACCGGGCAGGTTGATTGTGAAGAAGGAAGGCGCGCCCGTGGCGCTGGCGTCGCTCGTCGCTGGCAAAGGCGACGACGGCGGCGCGGAGGCGGAGGTGTTCGTGTGCCGCGGAAGTCACTGCGAGGCGCGGGAGCGTGACCCCGGCCGCCTCGCAGCGAAGCTGACTAGTTGATGGTGATGGGGCCCTGAATTGCGCCCGTGAGCCACTGGAAGTTGTCGATGATGGCGGCCGAGTCGTAGATGTTGTCGCCCTCGTCGTACACGAGGAAGCGCAGCTTGATCTTGTCGCCGGGCGTGACCGGGACCGTCGTGGTCAGCCAGCCCGTGGAGCCGCCGACCGGCGTGCCGCCGAAGTCGGACTGCTCGTAGCCGGTGCCGGCGATGGCAGACACGTCCTGCGTGCAGTGCTGC
>JAYTLP010000031.1:0-2545 GCA_043729375.1 Myxococcales bacterium | reverse complement strand
TAGCCGATGCGGCCGCCGATCTCCGCCCACGGGACCTGCGAGCTGCGCGGGCTCGAGATGTCGAGGCCGCGCGCCGACAGCGCGCCCACCGAGGCGCGCCCGCACGCGAAGAACACGCCGGTGTGGCCGCACGGCACGAGCGAGCCCGCGACGAGGAACGACGACACGCTGCCCGTGTTGCCCTCCGCCGACGCCGGCAGATCGGCTCGCCCCTCGAGCGCGAGGCTGAAGTCACGGTAGCGCAGCCGCCCGAAGAGCAGCGCGCCGAGCGAGGGAGCGGGCGCGACGCCGACGCTCCCCATCGTCCCGACCCCGATCGCGAACCGCACGGGCGCGCGCGGTGGTGGCGGCGCTGGCGGCGGATCGGGCACGACGCCCACGATGGGAGGAGAGATCGGGGCGCCGCTCTCGACCGGCCCCACCTCGCGCTCCGCGGGCGGCAGACCCTCGGGCGGACCCTGCCGCGTGCCCGCCATGGGGTCGATGGCAAGGCTGATGGTGAGCGCGAGCGTCGGCACGAGGTCCTGGCAGCCCGACGCGGCGCGAAGCGTGCGCGCGCCTCGCACCACGCTGTCGGGCGTGACCAGCTTGATGCGCGCGACGTACGCGGCCCCGTCGCGATCGAGCTCCGCGAAGAGCGTATCGAGCGCCCACGGCGAGAACGGATCGTAGCCGAGTCGCGCGGCGACGGCGTCCTTGAGGGCCTGCTCGTCGGGGCACGCCTCGGTCCCGGGGCCGCGCAGAAAGATGAGGCGCGCAGTGTTCGCGGCGGCCGCGCGGCGCGTGGCGAGCAACGAGAGGAGTACGAGCAGCACGCGGATCGACCTCGCAGCAGCGCGCACGGGCGGAGCCTAACCGACCGAGTGACGAAAGTCCGGGCCCCATCCCAAGCATCAGCGTGTGGCTTCCTCTTGCACGGGCGCTGGTGGGTATCGCCTTCACGGGGGCGGTCTGCGCGGGGTGTACGTCATCGGTGCACCGACGTGACGATGCCGCCGCAGCAGCCGCGCCCCTCGAGCGCTGCGAGAAGCCGGCGAACGTCATCGATCGCGCCGTCTGCCCGCACCTGGCCGAGGCAGGGTGCGTCGATGCTCCGCTCGCCTCTCCCAGCGAGCTCTGTCGGCGCCTGCACATCGACCTCATCGGAAGGCTGCCGACGCCGCGCGAGACCGCGGAGACCTGCGGCAGCCGGAGCGCGCGGGAGATCGCCACGCGCCTCATGGCGGCACCCGACTACGTGCGGCACGCGCAGGCGCAGTGGGCGGCGAGGCTTCACTACGAGCCCGCGCAGGTGCACGGCAAGTGGCTGGTCGACGCGGACCAACTCGTCGCGCAGATGGTCACGGGCCGCATCGGCTACGACACGTTCGCGAGGCGTATCCTGGCGCACCCCGCCTTCGGGGTCGGCGCGCGGCGCCCGCAGACGTGCCTCGGCCAGGACGAGGAGGGCTTCTTCGCGCAGGTCGCGCAGCGCGCACTCGAGGTGTTCCTCGGCCGCGGGCCGATCGCCGGCGAGGACGTCTCGCTCGCGAAGCTGTTCCGCGTGTGGCGGAAGGACGTGCACATGTTGAACTCGGACTTCGGTCGGGCCGATGCGGTGCTCGATCCGGGGCGCTGCCCGTGTCAGTCCACGGCGTTCGGCACGACCACCACCATCACTCTCCCGCTCGCCGGGCGAACGCTCTACGAGGATCTCCCGGCCGATCGCCGCGCCGCCGTTCAAACGGAGCTCGAGAAGCCCGGCGCGCTGCTCGTCGCGCAGGAGCCGTTCTGGACCCAGGCCGCCGACACCGCGCTCGCGATGTACCTCGGCTGGTGGAAGTCGACGCTGAACCTCGACGCCTCGCTCCTCCCCGACGTCGAGCTCGCGCTCGCTCACCAGCTCCGCGCCTCGAAGGATCGATCCTTCGCGGATCTCGTTCTCGAGGTCGTCACGAGCGAGCTCTATCTCCGCTCGAACCGCGTGCCGGAGGGCACGCCCGACGTTCGCCCCGTCTACTGCGCGGGCCCGCTGCGCATCGTGCGGCCAGAGGCCTACGTGTCCTCGCTGGGCGCGCTGCTCGCGGTCCAGGTCGGGCGCTGCGATCACCACACGTCCGAGAAGCGCGGCACGGTGTTTCTCGACGGTACCGAGGGCACGTTCTTCCCCGACGCGCTTCGCTCGGACCTCGACTCGGACGCCGCGCTCCTCGGCACCGCGGACTTCCACCGTGATGCCGCGCGCGCGATGGGAGGCTGCGCAGGCGGAGCGCCCACCACCGAGGAGCCGACGTTGAAGCTGGTGTCGGGCGCGGCGGACGTCGCGACCACGCTGTGCCGCGTCGGCACGGTGCTACCCGCGGGCGCCGCGCCCGCCGACGTCTCGGCGCCAGCGGTGAGCGCCATCGCGGTACACCTCTCCCGCCTGCTGCTCGGCCGCGATCCCACCGCCGACGAGCAGAGCGCCTTCGCCGCCGATGCCGCCGACTGCGCGCGTGATGCGGCGTGCGACGCGCGGACCGTCGCGCAGGCGCTGTGCGCCGCCATGGCCCGCTCGCTCGACTTC
>JAYTLP010000030.1:0-6900 GCA_043729375.1 Myxococcales bacterium | reverse complement strand
TCGCCGCACGACGCGGAACATCCAGCTCGACCACGCGCGCGCGTACTTCAACGACGTGACATACCTCGACGCGACGAGCATCGCCTCCTGCACGGCATCGTCGACGTCGCTCACGATGCAGCTTCGCTGTGCATAGCGACGCAGCTCGACCTGGCTGTCTGCCAGCAGGCGTTCGAGGGCGGCAAGCTCTCCGCCGCGCGCCGCCTCGACGAGCGCCAGGTCCGCCATCACAGCCGTCGACCTACCATTGCGCACGCCGGACAGTATCCCACGAGGCCCGTCAGCGAGAGCCCGATCGAGGACGCCGCGACGACCCAGCTCCACATGCCGTGGAGCACGGTCAAGCCCATGACGACGCCACCAACAGCGAGGAGGATGCGGACCAGGCGCTCCCAGATGGGAACGTTCTTCGTGTACAGGGCGGTCGTGGACATGGGCTCTCCTAGCGGGGTGTTCACGAAAGAGCCTCCGAGTCTCAGAAACGATCCGCAGAATCGACGCGAATAGGGCGGGCGGTGGCGAAGTTGATCACCGTGGGGTCCCGCAGCACGCAGCGAGGCTGCTGCGCGTTGACAGCGCGCGTGCTCGCGGCCATTGTTGACTCTTGAGTCATAAATGGCCCGCCCTTCAGACCCCAACGCACGTATAGAGCTGCTCGCCGCCGCAGAGCGCGTCTTCATCGAGCACGGCCTCGACGCAACCAAGGTCGAGGACATCACCGAACGTGCCGGCCGCAGCAAGGGCTCCTTCTACCTGCACTTCGAGAGCAAGGAGGAGGCCTTCACGCACGTCGTCGAGTCCGTGCTCGGCAAGCTGTCCGCATTCCTCGATGCGCAGGACGCGCTCGACGTCGCACCGGCCTCGCTCGACGACCTGTTCGAGCTGTGGGTCTCGTCCAGCGTGCAGACCTTCGAGTTCGTGTGGGCGAACCGTGGCGTCATGCGCCTCGTCCTGCGTGGCGGCCTGTCATCGCGCTTCCATCACCTCATAGATGCCTTCGCGGCCGACGTGCAGCGGCACATCGAGCGCGCGCTCGCACGCGGTCAGACCTGGGGCCTCTATCGACCCGACCTCGACCTGCGCATCGCAGCGCTCGCGCTCGCGGGTGCCTACGATCGCGTTGCCCGCGAGCTCGTCGAAGCAACGCACAAGCCCGATCTGCGTGCGATCGTGACCGCCGTCGACAGCACGCTCCTCGGCGGGATCGGCAGTGACGCCGTCCGTGACCACGTTATAGAGCAAGCCAACCACGAACCGAGAGCCAAGCGATGAGCCAGACCGATCCCCTTCCCACCGCCGAGTCCGAGACCCCTCCGCCGTCGAGCCCCACAGGGCGGATCGTCATCGCGCTGCTCGTCCTCGGCCTCGTCGGCTGGACGGTCGTGCGCGTGATGGAGGCGAAGAAGGAGCAGGCGCGGCTCGCCACCGAGCGCAACGAGGCCGCCGCCGCCGCGAAGAAGGAGCAGATCGTGAAGCCGCTCACGCTGCTGTCGGGCGAGGTCGCGACGTGGATCCCGGTCGTGCGGATCGAAGGCACGCTGCAGGCCGTCGAGGAGGCAGACCTCGGCTTCAAGACCACCGGGCGCCTCAGCTCGATCCGCGCGAAAGTCGGCGACTACGTGCGGCGCGGGCAGACGCTCGCCACGCTCGACGCCACGGAGTCCGCTGCGTCGCTCGACCAGGCGCGCGCCCAGGTCCGCGCATCCGAGGCGCAGCTCCGGCTCGCGGAGGACACCGAGCGTCGCACCGTCGTGTTGACGAAGTCGGGCGCAGGCTCCGCGCAGGCGGGGCAGCAGGCGGAAGGCGCCCGCCTCCTCGCTGCCGCACAGGCCGACGCGGCCCGCGCCACGGTCGCGCTCGCCCAGGCGAACGCGGGGAACTCGGTTTTGACGGCGCCGTTCGCGGGGTTCGTCTCGAAGGTGCCGAGTGGTGCCGGCGCCGTCGTCGGTCCCAACATGACGCTCTTCCACCTGCAGAACACGACCGAGCTCAGGCTCGCTGGCACCGTTGGCGAAGCCGACGTGGGGCTCGTCTCTCCGGGGCTCGTCATCCAGCTCGCGGGCGCGGACGGCAAGCCGGAGAGCAAGATCGAAGGCAAGGTGACGGCGGTGCTCGGCTCCGTCGACGCCGCCACGCGACGCGTCCCGATCGAGGCGCGCATACCCAACGATCCGAATCACCCGCTGCTCGCCGGCACGTACGTGCGCACGGAGGTCGTCGGCAAGGCTCCGGTGAAGGTCCTTCGGCTCCCGACCGGCGTCCTGCGCCCCGGCTCGCAGGACGAGGTGATGGTGGTGGAAGGCGGCCGAATGCAGGCGCGTCGGATCGTGTTCTCTCCCGTCGAGGGCGGCATCATCTACGTCCGCTCGGGCCTCTCGGCGAGCGAGAAGGTCGTCTTCGAACCGTCTCCCGAAGCCAAGGACGGCGATGTTCTGCCGTCGGTGAAGTAAGTATGAGCCTCTCCTCCGTCGCGGTCCGCCGCCCCGTCTTCACGGTCATGATGACCGCTGCCATCTTCGTCCTCGGCGTCATGGGCCTGCGCGAGCTCGGCACCGACCTCTTCCCCGACGTCAGCTTCCCGGTCGTGAGCATCAGCATCGTGTACCCGGGTGCCGGCCCGAAGGAGGTCGAGAACCTCGTCACCCGCAAGATCGAGGACGCCGTCGTCGGCATCAACGGCATCGATCGCCTGCGCAGCTACTCGCGCGAAGGCGTGTCGCAGGTCGTCGTGCTCTTCAAGCTCGGCACCGACGTCTCCGATGTGGCCACGCAGGTCCGCGAGAAGGTCTCGAGCGCGCGCTACCTCTTGCCGCCCGAGGTGAAGGAGCCCACGGTCCTGCGACTCGAGATCTCGGCAACACCCATCCTCATCTACACCGTCCTTGGCAACAAGCCGCTCTCCGAGCTGCGCAAGTTCGCCGACGACGTCATCAAGCCCACGCTCGAGCAGGTGGACGGCGTGGCGTCCGTCGACATCAAGGGCGGCGCGCCGCGCGAGTTCCACGTGAACATCGATAGGGCTCGCGTCGATGCGCTCGGTATCGACCTGGCGGCAGTCGGCCAGAAGCTGAAGGTGGCCAACCTCACCGTCCCGGCCGGCCACTTCGACGAGGGGCGCCGCGAGGTGAGCGTCCGGACCGTCGGCGAGCTCGAGAACGTGCAGCAGGTCCGCGACGTGATCGTGGCCACCGCGCGCGACGGCTCGTCGGTGCGACTCTCCGACATCGCCACCGTCGACGATGGCTTCGAGGAGCAGCGCCAGCGCGTTCGTGCCAACGGGCAGGAGGCTGTCAGCTTCCAGGTGCTCAAGCAGTCCGGAACCAACACGGTCGCCGTCGCGCAGAAGGTGCAAGAGCGCCTCGACGCGATGAAGAAGGACTTCCCCGACGGCGTGCAGAGCAAGATGATCTTCACCCAGTCGAAGTACATCCAGGAGAACGCGCACGAGGTCGAGGTCTCCATCGTGTACGGCGGTGCGATGGCCATCCTCATCATCCTCGTGTTCATGCTCGACCTGCGCTCGACGCTCATCTCGGCGGTCGCGCTGCCCACGTCGGTCGTCGGCACGTTCTTCATCATGTACGTGCTCGGCTACACGCTGAACATGATGACCCTGCTCGGCCTCTCGCTCGCCATCGGCCTGCTCATCGACGACGCCGTCGTCGTGCGCGAGAACATCTTCAAGCACCTCGAGATGGGCAAGGACCCGTTCACCGCGGCCCTCGACGGCACCAAAGAGATTGCGCTCTCCGTCCTCGCCACGACGATGACCATCGTCGCCGTCTTCCTGCCCATCGCGTTCGTGAAGGGCATGGCCGGCCAGTTCTTCCGGCAGTTCGGCATCACCGTCTCCGGTGCCACGGTGCTCTCCCTCTTCGTCGCTTTCACGCTCGACCCGATGCTGTCGGCACGCTTCTCGAAGTCGCTGAAGCACGGCGAGAAGGACAAGTTTGCAGCGGTGAAAGCCCCCTTCCTGCGCACGTTCGGGGCGATGGACCGCGGCTACCGCGGCATCCTCGGCTGGGCGGTCGGTCACAAGCTCATCGTCGCTGCGATGGCGGTGTCCTCGCTCTTCTTCATGGGCTTCATCAGCAAGCTCACGGGCAACGAGTTCGTCTCGGCGGAAGACCGTGGCCAGTTCACCGTCACCATCGAGCTACCCGCGGGCACGTCGCTCGACGAGTCTTCGCGCCTCTCCGCGCTCGCCGAGGTCGACTTCCGCAAGCGTCCCGAGGTCCAGCTCGTGTACGCCACCATCGGCCTCGACAACGAGATCAACAAGATCGCGTGGCGCGTCGTCACCGTCGGCAAGAACGGCCGCAAGATCGGCCTCTCGGTGCTCAAGGACGCGGCACGCGCGTCCGTGCAGAAGTTCATTCCCCACGCGAAGGTCGCCGTGACGGACCCCGCCTTCGTCGAGGGCGCGGCCACCGAGGCTCCCATCATGATCGACGTCCGCGGGCACGACTACCACGACATCGAGCCCGTGGCCGCGGAGGTCGGCCGCATCCTCCGCCAGACCCCGGGCATCCAGGACGTTCAGGTGAAGTACTCGCCCGGGCGCCCCGAGCTGCGTGTCGAGATCGATCGCGGACGCGCCGCCGACAAGGGCGTGACCGTCGCGCAGATCGCCGCAGCCGTGCGCGCAGCGACGGAGGGCGACGAGGCCACGAAGGTCCGCATCGGCAAGGACGACATCACGGTGCGCGTGCGGCTCGACAAGAGCGATCGCCTCGGTGCCACCGAGCTTGCAGCCATCACCATCCAGACGCCGCGCGGCCGCATCGCGCTGTCCGACGTGGCGAGCTTCGTGCGAGGTGAAGGTCCGCAGGTGATCGAGCGCGAGGACCGCATGCGCCAGATCGTGGTGTGGGCTGCACCGCGCGGGCGCTCGCTCGGCGACATCGTCGCCGACATCCAGCCGAAGCTCGACGGGCTCAAGATGCCGAAGGGCACGCGCTACGCGTACGACGGCCAGATCCGCATGATGCTCGAGAACAACAGCGCCGTCGGCACCGCGCTCCTGCTCGCAGTGCTCTTCATCTACATCGTGCTCGCGTCGCAGTTCGAGAGCTTCATCCACCCGCTCACGATCATGCTGACGCTGCCGCTCGCCCTCGTCGGTGCGATCCTCGCGCTGTTCCTCACCAACAACACGATGGCCATGGGCACCATGATCGGCATCGTCCTCCTCATGGGGCTCGTCACGAAGAACGCCATCCTGCTCATCGACCGCGCCATCGTGCGCGTGCGGGAGCACGGCGAGCCGCCTCTCCAGGCGATCCTCGAAGCCGGTCCCGAGCGCCTGCGTCCGATCCTCATGACGTCGGCTGCGATGGTG
This sequence comes from Myxococcales bacterium, assembly GCA_043729375.1. GTDB lineage: Bacteria > Myxococcota_A > Polyangia > Palsa-1104 > Palsa-1104 > JBDTCO01. The sequence continues at coordinate 1,559 of JAYTLP010000030.1, read as the reverse complement.
CTCGGCATGTTGCCTACCGCCATCGGCACCGGCGAAGGCTCGGAGTTCCGGGCGCCCATGGCCATCGCGGTCATCGGCGGCGTCATCAGCTCCACGCTGCTGTCCCTCGTTGTCGTACCCGTGTTCTATCTGGTCATCGAGAACCTGAAGACACGACTGGCCGCCCGCTCCCGGCGGGGGTGATTTTCTCGGCGCATGCTCCGCGTCGCGAACCTCCTCTGCCTCGATGCGCGGCTGGTCGCAGTGGCCCGGCAGGCCACCTTCGTCCACGCGTTCCGTCGAGTGCGTGGACGCGAGCGCAAAGATGCTCGAGGTCGAGGCGGCGCGCGTCCGCAGCGGGCCGGTCACATGGGTGCAGGCGGACCTCGCCAGCCACGTCCCGCAGCAGCGGCACGAGCTCGCAATCCAGCACTTCGTCCTCGACTGCTTCGACGAGGCGGCGGTGACCGCGCTCGCGGATCGCCTCGCTGGAAGCCTCGGGCCCGGCGGTTGCCGGCTCCTCGCCGACTTCCGCGTGCCGCATGCTGCTCCCGCCGCGCACGCCTCTGGCTCTTCGTGATGTACGGGTTCTTCCGCATCTTCGTCGGGCTGCGCGTCCGCACACTCGTCGGCCCGACCGTGGCGCTCGAGGCGCGCGACCTCGTGTGCCAGCGCTTCCTCGAGACGGACACGGGCTTCCTCGGCTCCGCGCTGTGGGCTCACTCGCAGCCGGGATGAGCTCATGCTGCCCCGGGCCGAAGGGGAAGCCCATCGAGCTGGTGCCGACTCAGACCATGGCCACGAGCACGTGAACGAGCCGCGCGATCGCGTGCTGCTGAGAGGTCGCGGCGGCGAGGCGTCGCAGGTCGGCATCGGCAACGAGCTGTCGGGCGGAACGCGGCGGCTGCGCGCGGAGCCCCTTGCCCTCCGGGTACAGGCCGAGCGCACCGCAGAGCAAGGGCACGAGCCGCGGCTCGCTCGGCGCCGCGAACAGCAGGAGTTCGAAGAGCATGTCGCTGGTGAGCGCGACCGTACTGCCGTCGGCAAGCTCGAACTCGAGCGAGAAGTGCTCGGTGGACTCGAAGTAGGCGCCTTCCTTGCGCAGGGACGCGCAGTGCGTGCCGAGCCCGAGCTGCCCGAGCGCCTTCGCAGCGACGGCTGCATCGATGCCAGCCACGTGTGCGCGTTCCATGAGCCAGTGCTCGGTGCCTGCTTCGATAGGCTGCGAGACGAGGTTCAGAGACTCTTCGACGCTCATGTGACCGGATGAAACCGCGCCAGACGGCGCGCTGCAACCCGGTCGCGATGAGGCGCAACTTCTGCTGCACCTCGATCTTGCGCGTGTAGAGGGTCGTCGGCCTGACGCCGCACTCACGGACGAACCGTTGATCCGCGATGGACAACCGCGAGAGCGCCGCGCGTGCGATGTCGCTGTGCTGCCGCGACTCGACATCCATCGACACCGACTCGCCGAAGAGGTCGTCGACGTCCTCGCGGGCTCGTGACGCACCGGAGCGCTGGAGCGCGCGCCGGATTCAGCGCGCGATGAGGCGTTCGTGGCGCTCGACGAACGCGCTCGT
>JAYTLP010000029.1:0-19826 GCA_043729375.1 Myxococcales bacterium | reverse complement strand
AGCGCCTTGAGCGTCGATAGATACAGCTCCAGCCGGTTGTGCTTCTTGTGCAGCGCCGCGATGTGCGCAAGCGTGGGCGCGAACGTGCGCGAGCGGTCGAGGGACCGCTCGTAGAACCGCAGCGCAGTGTCGTCGTCTGCGAGGTGGCGCTCCGTGATCTCGCCGGCGTAGCGGAGCAGCTCAGCGGCGCGATCTCCGACGGTCAGGTCTGCGGCGCGCTCTGCGAGCTCGATCGCTCGGGCCCACTTGCTGCCCTCGACGCAGAGGCGCACGAAGGACTCGACGACGCTGATGTCCTCGGGATCGAGCTCGAGCAGCCGCTCGTAGCTCTCGTGGGCCGTGGCCACATCGTTGAGCTGCTCGATGGAGACGCGCGCGAGCTTCCTGTGCAGCGACGCCTGCCCGCTCGTCGACTCCACGATGCGCACGAGCGAGCCGAGGGCCTTCGCGAGCTCCGCGTGGCGCCCCGTGCGCTCGTACAGCGCGACCCGGCCCGCGTGCACGAGAAGGTCGTCCGGCTCCCGCGCCGATGCCTCGTCGAACAAGACGGCAGCCACGTCGAGGAGGTTCTCCTCGATGGCGAGCGCGCCGCCCACGGCGAGGTATGCGGCAGCGCGGCGACTCTCGAGCAGTGGCGCCGCCACCCGGTAGTGCTCGATGAGCGCCTTGCGCGTGGAGAGCCCGCGCAGGCCGCGCGCCACGGCCTCGAATGCGTGCGTGCGCGCAGCGACCGTGAGCTCCTCGTCGGAATAGCTCGCGGCGATCGCATCCGCCCAGTCCCGCCACAGCGCAGCGTTCGGCTTGGCATCGGGTTGCGCCTCGACGAGCAGCGCCGCGAGCAGGAAGCCTGCATGCGTGCCCTCTTCGCGCGCCGCGCCCATCTTCGACAGGACGCCGCCGACCTCGGCCAGCGCGCCACGCCGGACCATCAGCCGCACCATCGAGGACGCGATCCCGACGTCACCTGGATCGGCCGCGTGCAGCCGCGCAAAAAGGGGCTCCGCACGGTCTGCCGCCCCGACGCGGGCCTCCCACAGCTCGGCCGCGCGACGGAGGTACGCACCCGCGAACGTCGGTGAGCCTGACTCGCGCGCGAGCGACTCCCACGCCTCTGCGGCGCGTCGCCAGTCCCCGCGCTTGGCCGCAAGCCGCGCGAGCGCGCGCTGCCCGAGCAGTGCGAGCCCGAGCGAGGCGCCGCTCTCCGCGACGGCACTGACAACGAGCTGCTCGGCCTCGCTCTCGCTGCCGGCCTCCTCGAGCGCCTGCGACAGCAGGAACGCCGTTGCCGCCCGCTCGGGCGCCGCCGTCGGCTCGAGGCGATCGAGCTTTGCGCGCAGGACCTCCGCGGCACGGTCGCCGAGCTCGAACAGGCGCTCGATGACGTACGGGTGCGGCCGCTGATCGTAGAGTCGCCGCAGCAACGAGACGGCGTTGTTCGCGTCGTCCAGCCGGTCGGTCGCGACCGCAGCCGCCTCCTCGACGAGGTCACCATTGTCGACGAGCTCAGCCTGTCGCACGAGCCCGTCCCACTGACCCAGCAGCCCGAGGCAGATGCGCCGGATCGTCGCTCCCACCATGCCACCACGCTCGGCGAGCTCGGCCGCTTCGGGGTACGCGCCGCGCGAGAACAGGTACGCGGCGCCGACGGCCCAGTCGGGTGGCGTGAGCATCGACTCGCGGTCGCGAGGCCACGCCGGCGGCTGCCCGAGGCCGAGCCGGAGCGCGGTGGCCAAGGGATGCTCGGCATCGGCGAGGACGTCGAGAGCGCGGTCGCGATCGCCCATCCCGTCGAGCGCGATGAGCGCCGCACGCACGCGCAGCGCATCGCCTTGCTCTGCCGTGTCGGCGCCGGCGATCTCGGACGAGACCGTAGCAAACAGCTCCTCGAGCACGGGCACCAGCGACGCCACCGTTGGCATTGTGGGGATCGGCACGCTTCCCGAGATGTCCTGCAGAGCAGGAGGAGCCACGGTGACCTGCGAGTCGGAGTCGGACATGCCCAAGCCCTTCTACTGTAACTCTTGTGGTCCCCCTTCCACAAGAAACCCCGCCCGCCCAGCGCAACGCCGACTGCGCTAGGGGCTACCGTCCGATTGCGACTTCTTGCCCCCGAGGGCGCCCTTGAGCCGCGACCACAGCCCCCCGTGCGGGGCTGCCGAGGACGCCACGGGAGTCTCCGCCGCCGGCGATGACGTGAGCAGCTCGACCTCCCCGGTCGGCATGTGATCGACGCTCATCTCGAGCTCGTCTATCGACTCGTCTCCGTCGAGCGAGGACGCGCGGCAGGCGGCGACTTCCTCTGCTTCCTTCTGGTGGTCGCTGCGGAAGAGCCCGCGGATGAGCTCCTGCATCTCCGTCGACTTGAGCTTGTACTGAGCAACGAGCTCGTTGAGGTCGGCGGCAAACTCGTCAGCGCTCTGGTAGCGATCGGGCAGGTCGCGCGCGAGCGCCTTCATCACGATCTTGTCGAGCGCCGCGGGCACGCGGCGATTGAACTTCGAGGGCGGCGCTACGTCGGCCTTGCGCACCTTCTCCATGAGAGCAAACTCGGTGTCGCTGCGGAAGAGCTTCTCCGTCGTCAGCATCTCGTGGAGGATGATGCCGGCGGAGAACACGTCGGTGCGCGCATCGACGGGCATGCCGCGGATCTGCTCGGGCGACATGTAGCTGAACTTGCCCTTCAGCACGCCGATCTCCGAGGTGATCTTCAGCATCGCCTGCGCGATGCCGAAGTCGAGGAGCTTCACCTCTCCGTCGTAACTGAGGCGAACGTTCGACGGCGATACGTCCCGGTTGACGATGTTGAGCGGCCGCCCCTCGTCGTCGATGAGCGTGTGCGCGAACTGCAGGCCTTCGCACATGCGCGCAGCGATCGTCACGGCATGCGGCACGGGGATGCGCTGGTTCGTCTCCTGACAGCGACGGAGAATCTGGGTGAGATCCTTGCCGGCAACGTACTCCATCGAGATGTAATGGTGCTGCTCGAAGCGATCGATCTCGACGGTGCGCACGATCGCCGGGTGCTGGAGCAGCATCGCGAGCTTGCCTTCACGCACGAACATGTCGACGAAGCGCGCTTCGCGCGCGAGCTGTGGCCGCATGCACTTCACGGCGTAGAGCGCGTCCTGCGGACCGAGCTCGGCCGTGCGCTCTTTCGCGCGGTACACCTCTGCCATGCCACCGCGAGCGATCATCCCCATGAGCAGGTACCGACCGAACGGCGTTGGATCGAGCGGGCTGCCGGGATCCAGCTTGGAGACGTCAGCGCGAATTTTGGTGGGTTTGTCCATGCGAGCGCGTTTGTAGCCTGCCTGACGATGATAACATGTGGCCCAGGGACGAACCAGGGAAACACCAGTTGAGCGAGCCCATCCAGCGTCTCACCGAAGTGCCGAGCGCCACGTGGGCGGAGGTCGCAGGCGCCTGCCGTGGAGTCTTCTCCGACGTCGACGACACACTCACCGAGCGCGGCCACCTGGTGCCCTCCGCGTGCGCAGCCCTCCACGCACTCCGCGACGCGGGCCTCCGCACCGTTCTCGTCACCGGTCGCCCCCTCGGCTGGGCCGAGGTGCTTGCCACGCTGCTGCCGGTCGACGCAGCCATCGCCGAAAATGGAGCGGTCGCCGCGCTGCCCGGCGGGAGTCGCCTCTACTACGACGACGAGGCGGCGCGCAGCCTCGGCGCAGAGCGCAGGGCCGCGGCGCGCGCGCACGTCGCGCACGAGCTCCCCTGGGTCAGGCCGGCCATGGATCAATCTCTCCGCGACGTGGACCTCGCGTTCGACATCGACGAGCACGAGCACCTGTCGGCCGAGGACATCCTGCGCACACGCACTTTGCTCGAGTCGCACGGGCTTCGCACCACGCGCTCGAGCATCCACCTCCACGGCACGTTCTCGCTGGCCGACAAGGCGAAAATGTCGGCGCGCGTCGCGCAGCACCTCTGGGGCGAGCCCGCGGGTCTCGTCGCTTCGCGCTACCTCTACGTGGGAGACTCCCCGAACGACGCACCCGCCTTCTCCTTCTTCCGGCACAGCGTCGGGGTCGCGAACGTGGAGCGGCACCTGCCCGCGCTGCGCGCGCTCGGCGTCTCGGTCTGGGCAGTCACCGCGCAGCCGGGCGGGCGAGGTTTCGCAGAGCTGATCACGCATCTCTTGCAGGTGCGGCCCGTAAGCTGCCCTACGGGGCAACTGTAACGCAGAACACGCTCGATACACCCATCTCCAGGGGAACATTGACTTTAATGCGCGTCGCGTTGAAGCTTCGTATCCGGAGTCCGAGCCCTGTTGAACGCCCCCACCCAGCGAGTGCTGTGCATCTCGCGTGATCCCGACCGCCTGTCGCGTCTCGCCCAGTGCGTCGAGCGCGGAGGTGCGACGCCCGTGATGGCGCGCGACCTCGCGGCGCTCGAAGCCTCTGCGGACAAGGGTGAGCCGACGGGCAACTCCCCGCCCGGGACGCTGCCGTTTCGCTTCGTCCTCCTCGCCCTCGAGGGAGACCGTTCGCTGTTCAACCGCGTCGTCGCGCGGCTGCGGCCGTCTACCCAGCTCATCGCCGTGCAGCAGACGACCACGCTCGCCACGACCATCGACCTCCTGACGGAGCCGCGCTGCAACCACGTCGTCCTCGACGACGAGGAGGGGCTCGCAACAATCGCCGTGATCGTGCAAAAATTCGTTTCCGGTGATCTCTTCGGCATCGAAAAATACCTGCCAGAAGGAACGATGGTCCAGCTCACGCGCCTTCGTGATTACAAAGGTCGCACCGCAGCGATCGATGAGGTGCTCGCCTATGCAGAAAAGGTCGGCGTGCGCAGCAAGATCCGCTCGGCCATTGCACAGGTCTGCGAAGAGCTGCTGATGAACGCGCTCTACGACGCGCCCGCCGACGCCGACGGCAAGGCCATCTTTGCAGAAGTGGAGCTGAAGGCGCGCCTCGAGAAGCTCTCGCCGCGGCCCGTGTCCATCCGCTACGCAGCGACGGAGGCGGGCTTTGCCGTGAGCGTGCGTGACCGCTTCGGTCGGCTCGACAAGGCAACGGTGCTCCGTTTCATCGACAAGTGCCTGCACTCGAGCGATCAGATCGACCGCAAGGTGTACGGCGCAGGGCTCGGCATCTACTTCATCGTGAGCGCGGCCACGCAGTTCGTCCTCAACGTGGCTCCCGGCATGGCGACCGAGGTGGTCTGTACCTTCGACCGGAAGGTGGCTCGGGGTACGCTACGGACCGTGTCGATCTTCGTGTATCCCGGGGCGCCGCAAGCGAGCCCGCAGGCGAGACCCGGCTGAACATGGCAGGGGTCGGCGGCGGCGCCCGCAAGCTCGGAGGCTATCGACTCATTGCGCCGCTCGCCACGGGCGGGATGGCAGAGCTTTTCATCGCGAAGACCGCCGGCGTCTCGGGCTTCGAGAAACAGGTGGCGCTGAAGGTCATCCACCCGAACTACTCGTCCGATCCCGACTTCGTGAAGATGCTCGTCGACGAGGCGAAGCTCGCGGTGCAGCTCCAGCACGCGAACATCGTGCAGACCTACGACCTCGGTCAGGTCGACGGACAGTACTACATCGCGATGGAGCTCATCGACGGTGCCGACCTCTACAAGATCCTGAAGACCGGCTCCGAGAAGGAGCTCGACTTCCCGATCGACGTCGCCGCTTACATCACGGCGGAGGTCGCCACCGGGCTCGACTACGCGCACCGCAAGAACGATCCGATGGGCCGTCCGCTGCAGATCGTGCATCGCGACGTGTCACCGCAGAACGTGCTCGTGTCGCGTGAGGGCGAGGTCAAGATCGTCGACTTCGGCATCGCGAAGGCGGCGCTGCGCGGCCAGCACACGCAGGCGGGTGTCATCAAGGGCAAGTACTTCTACATGAGCCCCGAGCAGTCGTGGGGCGAGAAGATCGACGCGCGCACGGACGTGTTCTCGACGGGGATTCTCCTCCACGAGATGCTGTGCGGCGAGATGCTCTACCTCGAAGAGGACCTCGACAAGCTCCTCAAGCTCGTGCGCGCCGCCGATATCAAGCCGCCGTCAAGCAAGCGCGCCGAGGTGCCGCCCGAGCTCGACGCGATCGTGTTGAAGGCGCTTGCGAAGCGGCCCATCGATCGATACCAGAGCGGCGCGGATCTGGCGACGGCGCTCACGCGCTTTTTGCGCACGCGGTATCCAGACGCAGGCCGCGGACGTGTCGCGAAGTTCGTGCGCGGTGTGCTCGAAGAAGAGCCGAGCCGCGTGGACATCACGATTCCGCCCGCGCGCCCCGAGGACTTCTCGCACGAGCACAGCCTTCTGTTCCGGCTCAGCGATCTCGAGCGTGATTCGTCACACGACACCAACGAGAACATGCCGGGAGATATCCGGCACGCCGACGAAGAGACGCGCGGTGCCGGCTCGCCCGTGCCGCAAGCGCGCGGCGACTACGAGGACGGGGGCGCCACCGAGTTCGATCCGAACCCGCAGCTCGGCCCACGCAAGGCGTTGCGCGGGCCGGACTTCGGGCAGGTCGGCGACGACGCGGAGCCCACAGAGTTTGCGGGCCGCAAGTTCGTCAAGCCGTCACCACCGACCGTCGACTTCTCCGGCGCCGACGACGAGTTCACCGATGCCGAGAGCACCAGGCAGCGGCCCTCGCCGATGCGGCCGCCCGTGCCACCGAAGGTCTCTCCGCCGGCCTTGCCACGGCGGAATCTACCTCCCGTGGCCACGCCGGCGCGGGCGCCAGCACGCGCGCCGATGGGTGGTCTCGGCATCGGGCGCTCGCCATCGCCGACGCCGGACGACGATCAGCCTCGCGATCGGGGCGGCCAGCTCGACGAGCGCCTCGCGCGGGACCTCGCCGCGCGCCCGGTGCAGCCGATGGGCGGCCTCGGCGGGGAGGTCGCCACGCCAATCTCGCAGCAGCCCGTGCTCGGCTTCGGCGCCCCGAAGACCAGCGCGCAGCCGCCCGTCGACTGGAGCGGCGCAGCGACAGTGACGCCGCCTCCGGTCGCCCCGTATCCGCGCGGCCTCGACCTCGATCCACTGTCCGGCCTGCACCGCCCGGCGGACCTGCAGCGTCGCAAGCTCTTCGTTGTCTCGGGCGTCGCCCTCGTGTGTCTCGTCGCGGTGCTCGGCGCCGTATTCCTGTGGCCCGAGGGTCCCGCGCGCGGCGTCGCCGAGGTCGTTTCGTTCCCGGGTGGCGCGACGGTGCGCATCGACGGCACAGTGCTGTCCCAGACGACGCCGCTCCGCATCAACGACCTCGACGTGAAGCAGCCGCACCACCTGTCGGTCTCGCTACGAGGCTACGACACGTGGGAGCACGACGTCGGCTTCAACGATGCCGAGCACGACGTTCGCCTCCAGGCGATCCTCGTCCCCGCGGTTGGAACCCTCGAGATCACCACGGTGCCGCCGGGAGCCGAGGCCATCGTGAACCAGCGCATCGCCGGCACGACGCCCGCGAAGGTCGGGGACTTGCCACCGAACGAGGACGTTACGCTCGAGCTGCGTCTCCGCGGCTACAAGATCGTCTACCAGACGCTTCCCTGGAAGGGAAAGCGCGCGCTCAAAATCACCGTTCCACTCGAAAAGGCTCGCTGATAGTCTCCCGCCTCATGGCACTGTCCGCGACGTCCGCGCCCCAGGCGCAAGGTGAAATCAATACGCTGCTCGGCCGCGGGTCGGCATTCGACGGCAAGCTCACGTTCGAGGGCACGGTCCGCATCGACGGCAAGCTGTCGGGCGAGATCTTCTCCAACGACGTGCTCGTCATTGGTGAAGGCGCCGAGGTCTCGGCCGAGATCGATGTCGGCGTGCTGATCGTCGAGGGCAACGTGACGGGGAACATCCGCGCGAAGCGTGGTGTCGAACTGCACGCGCCTGCGCGCGTGCGCGGCAACATCGAGACGCCGTCCCTGTTCATCGACAAGGGCGTCATGTTCGAAGGTCACTCGAAGATGGAAGGCATGACGGCAGCCCCACCGTCGCGTCCCCAGGCCGTTCCTCCGCCCGAGCTCCCCAAGAAGTAGCGGCCTCCCCGGCGCGTCCCTTCGCGCAAATCTAGCGCGTCCTCCTCGCTTCACCTCCCCACGACAACCCTCGGCACGGCAACGTTTGCGCGCCTGCGACTCGACGTCGCAGCGACATTGACACCCAAGTTTCTGGGTGTTAACTCGTTGCCGCCTTTTGGGCCCCGGAGAAGAATGCTCGTCGCTCTCATACTTGCTCGCGCCGAGGAGGCATCGCCTCCTCTCATCGACGTCGACGGCACGACGTTCGTCCAGCTCGGAATCTTCCTCGTCATGCTGCTCGTGCTCTCGCGCGCGCTGTTCGGCCCGTATCTGAAGATGCGCGCCGATCGCGACCGCGGCATCGCCGGCTCGCGGCACGAGGCGAAGTCCATGGGCGAGAAAGCCCGTCACATCGTCGAGGACTACGACAAGAAGCTCGCCGACGCGAAGCGTCGTGGCAACGACGAGCGCAACAAGCTGCGGCAGGAAGGCGTCGCGCACGAGCGCGAAGTCGTCGGCCAGGCCCGCGCCGAGATCCACAAGGCGCTCGACATCGCGACGCAGAAGATCGCCGCCGACACGGCGACCGGCCGCGCAGCGCTGGTTGCCGAAGCCGCACCGCTCGCGCGCAAGGTCGCAGGTCGCATCCTCGGACGGGAGATCACCTGATGCGCAAGACGCTCGCATCCAGCCTCGCCCTCGTCGGCATGCTCGCGCTCGTAGCGCCCGCCTTCGCCGACGAAGAGGTCGTCCACCCCACCGAGGCCGGTAAGGCCGCGACCGGGATGGGCCACGACTCGGAAGGCAATCGCGCCGAGGAAGAGGAAGGCATCGTCAACTGGTGGTCGTTCGACTACGGCGAGAAGGCCAACGATCCGTCGCACCGCGGCCTCCCGCCGCCGTACGGCTGGGCCCTGGTCAACTTCGTCGTGTTTCTCGGCATCCTCTCGCGCATCCTGTGGAAGCCGATCAAGGCCGGCTTCATCGAGCGCCACGGCAAGATCAAGAGCGAACTCGGTGAGGCGCAGCGGCTCCGCAAGGAGGCCGAGGCACAGCTGACCGAGTACACGGAGAAGGTCGCGAACGTCGATCGAGAGGTCGAGGCACTGCTCACCCAGCTCCGCAAGGAGGCCGAGGCCGACCGCGCGCGTATCATCGCGGCAGCCGAGGACGAGGCCAGGCGGCTCAAGCTCGAGGCCGACAAGCATATCCAGGTCGAGATCGAGCGCGCCCGCGCAGCGCTCCGCCAGGAGACGGTCGAGGCGGCGCTCAAGGCCGCGGAGGAGATCCTCCGCACGCGCATCACCCCCGAGGATCAGCAGAAGCTCGCCGAGCGCTACCTCGCGAGCGTCGAGCAGCAGAAGCCGCGCGGTGTCGCATGATCGCAGGATCGATTGGTCGTCGTTACGCGAAGGCGCTGCTGTCCATCGGCGTCGCCACGCACTCGTTCGATGCGCTCGGCCGTGAGCTCGATCGCGCCGCCGAGAGCATCGCCAGCTCGACCGAGCTGAAGAACGTGCTCGAGAACCCCGTCTTCCCGCTCAGCCAGCGTCACCGCGTCCTCGAAGACGTGGCGCGACGCCTCGCGCTGTCGACCTCCATCAAGAACCTCCTCCTCATCCTGCTCGATCGAGGCCGCATCTCCGAGCTGCCCGACATCGCTCGCGCGCACCGCGAGCTGGTCGACGAGCAGGCCGGCCGCGCACGCGCCACCATCACGTCGGCTGCGCCGCTCGATCCCGCCGTCGAGGCGCGGCTGCGCACCGCGCTCGAGAAGCAGACCGGCAAGACGGTTCTCCTCGACAAGAACGTCGACCCGTCCCTCATCGGTGGCGTCGTGGCACAGGTCGGTGACCTCGTATTCGACGGCAGCGTGAAGCACCAGCTCGAGAAGCTCCGTACCGAGCTCCTCTCCGAATAGACGTTCCAGCACCACACGAAAGGTAGAAAGTCCCGATGGAGATCAAAGCCGAAGAGATCTCGCAGATCATCCGCCAGCAGATCGAACAGTACGACCAGAAAGTCTCCGTCGTGGAGACCGGCACGGTACTGACGGTCGGCGACGGGATCGCGCGCGTCTACGGCCTCGCTGGCGCAATGGCCGGCGAGCTGCTCGAGTTTCCGCACGGCGTCACCGGCATCGTCCTCAACCTGGAGGAAGACAACGTCGGCGTCGCGCTGCTCGGCGAGTTCGAGCACATCCGCGAGGGAGACACCGTCAAGCGCACGGGCAAGATTGCGTCTGTGCCCGTCGGCAACCAGCTCATCGGTCGTGTCGTCAACGCGCTCGGCCATCCCATCGACGGCAAGGGGCCGCTCGGCACCACCGAGATGCGCAAGGTCGAGATCAAGGCTCCCGGCATCGTGGCCCGAAAGTCGGTGCACGAGCCGCTGCAGACGGGCATCAAGGCCATCGACGCCATGATCCCGATCGGCCGCGGTCAGCGCGAGCTCATCATCGGCGACCGTCAGACGGGCAAGACCGCCGTCGCGATCGACACCATCATCAATCAAAAGGGCCTCGGCGTGACGTGCATCTACGTCGCCATCGGCCAGAAGCAGTCCACCGTCGCCGCGGTCGTCGACAAGCTCCGCTCGTTCGGCGCAATGGAGTACACCATCGTCGTCGCCGCAACGGCCTCCGAGTCGGCACCGCTGCAGTTCCTCGCGCCGTTCACGGGCGTGACCATCGGCGAGTTCTTCCGCGACAACAAGGGCCACGGGCTCATCGTGTACGACGACCTGTCGAAGCACGCCGTCGCGTACCGCCAGCTCTCGCTGCTCCTTCGCCGCCCGCCCGGCCGCGAGGCGTACCCCGGCGACGTCTTCTTCCTGCACTCCCGTCTCCTCGAGCGCGCGTGCAAGCTATCCGACGAGCGCGGCGGTGGCTCGCTCACCGCGCTCCCGATCATCGAGACCCAGGCTGGTGATGTGTCCGCGTACATCCCGACCAACGTCATCTCCATCACCGACGGTCAGATCTATCTCGAGACCGACCTCTTCTACTCCGGCGTCCGCCCGGCCGTGAACGTCGGCCTCTCGGTGTCGCGCGTGGGCGGCTCGGCCCAGGTGGCCGGCATGAAGAAGATCGCCGGGACTCTGCGCCTCACGCTCGCGCAGTATCGCGAGCTCGCGGCCTTCGCGCAGTTCGCGTCCGACATGGACAAGACGACGCAGAACCAGCTCGCGCGCGGCGCGCGCCTCGTCGAGATCTTGAAGCAGGGCCAGTACCAGCCGCTCTCCGTCGAGCGACAGATTTTCATCCTCTTCGCCGGCACGAGCGGGTTCCTCGATGCGTTCCCGCTCGGCGTCATCGGTCGCTGGGAGAAGGAGCTCTGGGCGTGGCTCGACTCGCGCCGCACCGACGTGCTCCCGATCGTCAAAGAGAAGTGCACGAACGGCAAGGCGTGGGACGAGCTCGTGGCGCTCATGAAGGGCGCGCTCGACGAGTTCAACAAGGAGTTTCGCGTCGAGGAGCCCGCCGCGAAGGCGGTCTGATCTAGATGCCGTCTCTGAAGGCCATCCGCACGCGCATCGCGAGCGTCAAGAACACGCAAAAGGTCACCAAGGCGATGAAGCTCGTCGCTGCGACGCGTCTGCGGCGCGCGCAGGACAACATGACGGCCGCGCGTCCCTATGCAAAGCGCGTCGCGGAGCTCATCGCCGACGCCTCAACTGGGGACGTTCCCGTCCCCTCTTCGTCGAGCAGAGCTCGACGAATTCACCCCACCGCTCGTTCCTCGCGCGAGCTTCGTCTCCCGGTGAGCTCATGCCGTCTCTGAAGGCCATCCGCACGCGCATCGCGAGCGTCAAGAACACGCAGAAGATCACCAAGGCGATGAAGCTCGTCGCTGCGGCGCGTCTGCGGCGCGCGCAGGACAACATGACGGCCGCGCGTCCCTATGCAAAGCGCGTCGCGGAGGTCATCGCCGACATCAGCGCGCGCTCGACCGGTGGCGCGGGCGACGAGCTCATGCACCCGCTGCTCGAGCACCGGCCGGTCCAGCGCGCGCGCGTCATCGTCGTGTCGTCCGATCGTGGGCTCGCGGGCGGCTACAACTCTAACCTCAACCGCGCCATCGATCGCTACCTCACGCAGCACTCGCAGGAGCTGCCTGTCGTCGAGGTCGTCAGCATCGGTCGAAAGGCGCGCGAGTACTTCAAGAAGCGCCCGGGCCTCGTCACGAACACGCTGCCGGCCGCCACATCCCCGACCATCGAGGCACTGTCACGCTCGCTCGCCGAGGAAGCGACCGAAGCCTTCCTGTCCGACGATGTCGCCACGCGCATCGACGCCGTGTACCTCGCGTTCAACGAGTTCAAGAGCGTCGTATCGCAGGAGCCACAGATCTTCCAGATCCTGCCCGTGCCGGTGGCGCCGTCGGAGTCGAAGGAGCCCGAAAAGACGACGGACCTCCGCGACTTCGAGTACGAGCCGAGCAAGGCAGACGTGCTCGCGGTGGCGCTCCCGCTTTACCTCCAGGTCACGATCCGTCGTGGCCTGCTCGAGGCCGTTGCATCGTTCTTCGGCGCGCAGATGTCTGCGATGGACAACGCCACGAAGAACGCCAAGGAAATGATTTCTTCTCTGACGCTCGAGTTCAACCGCGCGCGCCAGGCGTCGATCACCAAGGAGCTCATGGAGATCGTCGGCGGCGCCGAGGCCCTGAAGGGATGATGACCACCATGACCCGCATGACGCTCCTCGCACTCCTCGTCGCTGCCGGCTGCAACCAGTCGAACGGCGACAACCTCACCGGCACCCACACGCTCAAGTCCGGCCTCGCGTCGAACGAGTGCGCCCACGAGCGCGCAATCGACGTGGCGCTCGCCGCTAGCGAGCAGACGCTCACCGTCGCTCACGTCAAGGGCGAGGAGGATGCACTGTCGCTGAACGACACGAACTGGGGCAACTGTCAGTTCTTTGCCAGCGCGGAGGGCCCGTCCGACGCGACGGTGGTCTCGAACTACCCGAAGTGCGTCGACCCCATCGGCTCCGGCTCCGCCGACACGCTCTCGCTCACGGGCGGCACGCTGCGCCACCGGGGCGGCCACCTCGAGGTCTCGTTCCAGATCACCACCGTCACCAATGGCGCGCTGTGCTCCAGCGACCAGACCCTCACGTTCTGAGCACGTCGCAAAAGGAAACGAACCATGGACACCAGCACGAACGGCAGCACTCCGAACGGACGCATCACGCAGGTGATCGGCCCCATCGTCGACGTCGAGTTCCCCGAGGGTGAGCTGCCCGAGGTGTTCACGGCGCTCCGCATCCAGAACCCCAACGTCGATGCCGACGATACCGCGCGCGAGCTGACCGTCGAGGTCGCGCAGCACCTCGGCGAAAAGACCGTCCGGACCATCGCGATGGATCAGACCGACGGCCTCGTGCGCGGCATGGCCGTCGTCAACACGCACAAGCCCATCATGATGCCGGTCGGCGTCGAGGTGCTCGGTCGCATCATGAACGTCATCGGTCAGCCGGTGGACGAGCGCGGGCCGATCAACGCCAAGCATTACCTGCCCATCCACCGCGGCGCGCCGAAGTTCGTCGACCAGTCCGTCAAGGTCGAGGCCTTCGAGACCGGCATCAAGGTCATCGACCTCCTCGCGCCCTACCGTCGCGGCGGCAAGATCGGCCTGTTCGGCGGCGCCGGCGTCGGGAAGACCGTTCTCATCATGGAGCTCATCAACAACCTCGCGAAGGCCCACGGCGGTTACTCGTGCTTCGCCGGTGTCGGCGAGCGCACGCGCGAGGGCAACGACCTCTGGCACGAGATGGAGGAGTCGAAGCTCGACGACGGTAATACCGTCCTGTCGAAGACGGCGCTCATCTACGGCCAGATGAACGAGCCGCCGGGCGCGCGGGCTCGTGTCGCGCTCTCGGCGCTCACCTGCGCCGAGTACTTCCGCGACGAGATGGGCCAGGACGTGCTCCTCTTCGTCGACAACATCTTCCGCTTCACGCAGGCAGGCTCAGAAGTCTCCGCCCTCCTCGGCCGCATCCCGTCAGCCGTCGGTTATCAGCCCACGCTCTCCACCGAGATGGGCGGTCTTCAGGAGCGCATCACGTCGACGAACAAGGGCTCCGTCACGTCCGTGCAAGCCATCTACGTGCCCGCCGACGATCTCACCGATCCCGCGCCCGCCACGGCGTTCGCCCACCTCGACGCGACGACGGTGCTCAACCGCGCGCTCACCGAGATCGGCATCTACCCCGCCGTCGATCCGCTCGACTCCACGTCCACCATCCTCTCGGCGCAGGTCGTCGGCGAGGAGCACTACAAGACCGCCCGCGACGTGCAGCGCGTGCTCCAGCGCTACAAGGAGCTCCAGGACATCATCGCCATCCTCGGCATGGACGAGCTGTCCGAGGACGACAAGCAGGCCGTCGCGCGCGCTCGCAAGGTGCAGCGCTTCCTCTCGCAGCCGTTCTTCGTCGCGCAGACCTTCACGGGCTCGCCCGGGAAGTACGTCAAGCTCAAGGACACGGTCGCGGCCTTCCGCGGTCTCGTCGACGGCAAGTACGACCACATCCCGGAGCAGGCCTTCTACATGTGCGGCGGCATCGAGGACGTGCTCGCCAAGGCCGAGCAGCTGGCCAAGGCGTAGTCGTGAAGGTCGAAGTCGTCACGCCCACCGGCACCGTGGTCTCCACCGACGCGGACGAGCTCATCGCGCCCGGTGTGGCCGGTGAGTTCGGCGTGCTGCCCGGTCACACGCCGTTCATCAGCGCGATGAAGCCCGGCATCCTCAAGTACAAGACGGGCGGCGCCGTGCACCAGCTCGCCGTCGGCGCTGGGCTCGTCGAGGTTTCCGGCGACGAGCGGGTCGTCGTCATCACCGACCGCACCGCCAAGGTCGAGGACATCGACGTCGCGTCGGCGCGGCGCGAGCTCGACGAGGCGGACGCCGCCGCACGCTCGGGGGACAAGCACGCCGAGCAGAAGCGTCAGTGGGCCCAGGCCCAGCTCGACGCCGTGTCCAAGCGCGCGAGCTGAGCTGACACACCCGACGACGCGCGCAGAGCACGAGCGTGATCAACAGCGCGAGGAGCGGCAGCGCGGAGGGTACAGCGCGGCCTCCAAACGTGCAGCCCCCGGGAACAGCCTTCATCGTGGCGCCCGCGTCGTCGGTGGCGACCGGCGCGCTTGCCGCGTCACCGCTCGTGCCCGCGTCGACGGCGACCGGCAGCACTCCGCTCGCAAAGAAGTCCCATGCCATCCGACTCGCATCCGGACCCTTCGGATCGATGTAGCTGCCCATCGCGTCGCCACCGGACCACGCGTGGCCCATACCCGCGACCGTGAGCTTCGAGAGGACGACGTTGCCGGTGGTCGCGTCGCTGTAGGTGGAATCCGTGTACGCGTGCCCGCCCTGAACCTGCCCGTTCGTCGTCGCCTCCGGTATGTCGTCGATGTTGTCGTCGTCCAGACCGTCGCTCGCGAGGTCGTTGGTCTGCGCCCACTGCGAGATCGTCTGCTCGGCGTTGATCGGCTTCACCGTCGTATCGGCGTCACCTCCGACGACGAACGTGCGCACGACGCGAGCGGCTGCGCCCATCGCGTCGTGCGCGAGAGCGCCCTGCGTGGCCGGCGCAGGGCCTCCGTCGCTCTGGGCAATGTAGCCGCCGACCAGCGACGTACCTGCCTTGTACTCGAGCCCCTCACCGGACGCGATCGCCGCGAATCGATCGGGATACTTCCGCCCAGGATCACGGCCATCGCGCCGCCCGACGAGATGCCGAGCGCATACGTGCGGGCGCCGTCGACGGCGAACGTCGACGCGACGGCATCGAGCGTGCCGACGATGGACGCGGGCTCACCGCTCCCACGCGACTGATCGGCCGGCTGGAACCAGTTCCAGCACTTGCTCGAGTTGCCCGAGCTCGTCTGCTGTGGATACAGCGCGAAGAATCCCTCGGTCTCGGCGATGGTGTTCATGCGCGTGCCCGTGGCGAAGTCGTCCGGGTCCTGCGTGCAGCCGTGAATCATGACAACGATGGGCAGCGCGCTCCCCGTGCAGGCCGGCGGCACATACAGCTTGTAGGCGCGGCCGTCGGGCGCGGTCCCAGCGATGAATCCGCTCGCGGCTGGGGCAGGCGAGAAAGCCTCCACCACGTGGCCGACGTTCGGCGTCGGCTCACATCCGACGTAGAGGACCAGCACTGCGACCCACGAACCCCTGCGCATGTGGTGCACGCCAGGCCCTTGGTGCAATCGCGTCAACGACGTTGATGCAACCGCATCAATGCGCGAGCTCGCCCGCACCACTCTCTGCTAAGGTCCGCGCCGATGGATAATTTGCGGATCGACCCGAGATGTAGGAATGTAACCTACATGGTTCGTCGCGCTTCCACTCTGCTCCTCGGGCTCGTGCTCGTGAGCTGCGCGTCCGGCTACCGCCGCCCGCGACCCGGCATTCTTGCCGCGAACCTCTCCTTCGGCGGCACCTTCGACTCCACTTGGGGTCGCATGGTGGTCCACCAGGACGGTACGCACGTGCACGGCACGTTCACCGGATACCGCGAGGGCGGCGTGTCCGGGGAGCTCGAAGGCGACATCTGGCACTTCGTCTGGGACCAGCGAGTCCCGCGACAGCACGGTCACGGTTTTCTGCAGATGACCCCCGACGGGATGCACCTCGAGGGTCGCTGGGGCTACGAGAAGGACGACCTCGACGGCGGCCGCTGGGCTGCCGACCGCGACACCACCGAGTAGGGGCGAAGAACATTGCCGGGCAGGGCCCGTCGATGTTCACGCGCTACCGCCCGCGAGAGCCGAAGAGCTCGGAGACGCTGCGTCCGTCGTGGATGCGCGTGATGGCCGTCGCGAGGAGTGGCGCGACCGACAGCGTCACGATCTTCTTCGAATGATGGTCCGGCACCGGAATGGTGTTCGTGATGATGAGCTTCTCGAGCGCGCTCGCCTCGAGGCGCTGCATGGCCCTGCCCGAGAGCACCGGGTGGACGACGGCCGCGATGACGCGCCTGCAGCCGCGCGCGAGCAGGAACTCGGTGGCCGCGAAGATGGTGCCGCCCGTCGCGATCTCGTCGTCGACGAGCAGCGCGGTCTTGCCGACCACGTCGCCGATGACCGCCACTGGCTTCGCCTGCTCGTCGTCTCCCGTGCGTCGCTTGTCGACGAAGGCCATCGGCAGCTCGAGGTACTTCGCAAAGCGCGCGGCATCCTTGGCCTCGCCGACGTCTGCCGCGACGACGACCACTTCGTCGAGCGCCTCCTCGCGCTTCAGGTACTCGCAGAGCACTGGCACCGCGGTGAGGTGATCGGCCGGCGTGCGGAAAAAGCCCTGGATCTGTGGCGAGTGCAGGTCGATGGTGAGCACGCGATCGGCGCCGGCGGTCTTCAACAGGTCCGCCATGAGTCGGGCCGCAATGGAGATGCGCGGCTCGTCTTTCTTGTCGGAGCGAGCATACGGATAGTACGGTAGTACCGCCGTCACGCGCCGCGCAGAAGCATGCCTCAACGCATCGAGGAACAGCAGCAGCTCCATGATGTTCTCGGAGAGCGGCGGCGCCGACGTCTGCACGACGAAGACGTCTTCTTCGCGAACGTTCTCCTCGATCTTTACCTTGAGGTTCTCGTTCGAAAATCGCGTCGTGTGCGAACGCCCGAGCGGAATGCCCAGGCACTCACAGATCTCGTTGGCCAGCGTCGGGTGGGCTGCACCCGCAAATACCTTCAATCCGCTCATGTCACCGCCCGCGAAGGCCCGTGCGTATCACCTTTCGAACGGCGACGCACGAGACTCGGCGCTATAGTTGTCGTCGCGATGGACGAGACCTACGAGCTGGTGCGCGCGTTGCGAGCGGCAAAATTGCCGCGAAACCGCAACTTCGAGGCTTACGCCACGCCCGCAGGCAAGCGCGCCCGGCGAATTCATCGCTTCTTGCTCGGCGTCGAGCGCGATCTGGCGCGGGCCGACGGAGTGAGCGCAGAAGAAAGCGTGGGAGGCTCGCTCGAGCTGACCCTCACGCTACCGGCGTTCAGCCTCCGTCGGGTCGTCCAGCTCGACGTGCACGCGCGGGCGCTCGTCTTCGGAAGCCCGACGACCCAAGCGCGCCTCGCGGTCCTCGCGCCGCAGCTCCTGCCGTGCGTCGCGCAGGGCTAGCTCTGGCGGGGCTGCTCGCCGATGGCGTAGAACAGCGTGATCGTGAGGCAGTGAAACTCGCGGTCCGAGCTCTGGGTCACGACCTTGTCGACGACCTTGGCGGCCGGCGTAGCGCGAAGCCACCGCGTGACATTTTCGCCCAGCTCCTCGCGCTCGCGCGCTTTGGTTGCGGAAAATACTTTGACGCCCGTGAACGTCATGACCCCTCCATGTGCTCCCGACTACGACGCAGGTCGTAAATCTAGACAGCCAGGTTTGCCCGAGCAACATAAATTTACCGGCTGACTATAAATCGCAGGCCCCCGCAGGGACCCCGGCTGTGACGTAGGATGGCGACAGCGGTCGTGCTTCTCCACCAGTACGCCAATTTTTGCTCGGCGGCCGCTGCTGCGAGCAGACGGCGCACTGCGAGCGAGAGTCGAGGCGGTACACCGTCTCCCTTGACTGAGGCGAGGCGCCATGTAACATGGCGCGCCATTGACTCCGTGTAGCGAAGGAGACCTTCTCGATATGCACCACACGCGCGCGCACCTCCTTCTGTCCGTTGCTCTCCTCGTCGGTGGTGCGTTTGCCACCGCTTGCAACCCGAACTCCATCGGCCGTCTTTGCGTCAATCCGCAGAAAACGGCGCCGACGGGTACGTCCATCGTCTCTCCGGCGCTCGAGTGCCCGTCGCGGCTGTGCCTCATCGCGCCGACGACCGACACCGCCTTCGCCGCCACCGGCCGCACGACCTGCACCGCGCAGTGCGGCAGCAACAGTGACTGCCAGGCCGAGACGAAGGAGGCCTGCGCGACCGGCTACGCCTGCGCGGTCGCCACCCAGGTCGGTGCCTTCTGCTGCGAGAAGGTCTGCGTCTGCCGCGACGACCTGGTCGCCGGCTTCAACAAGAGCGACGACACGGCCAACTACACGGTCATCACGCCGCCCGCCTGCTTGCCCAGTACGCCGGACGCGCCGAACCCGTCCACCTGCCCCAACATCAAGAAGTAGCGCTTCCGCTACGACTGGAACGCGTCGCGGTAGAGCCTGGCGCCACGGTGGTCGATGCCGATCACGTCGAAGCGGCACGCCGGCTCGCCCAGGCCACGACGGATGAGGTAGGCCCACGCGGCGCGCAGCAGGCGCCGCTGCTTGTGCCAGCCCACCGTCTCCTCGGCCGCGCCGTGCTCGGCGTCGCGCCTCCCTCGCACCTCCACGAATACCAGCACCTCCCCTTCGAGGCAGACGAGGTCGATCTCCCCGCCTCTGCAGGTGAAGTTGCGTTCGATGATCTGGTAGCCGAGGTCGAACAAGAGCTCCTCTGCGACTGCTTCGTAGTGACGACCGACGGAGCGTGACATGGCCGGCGTATCGGCAACCACGCACCGACAGTTGCGTCACCATGCACACTCAAAAAGAAAAACGCCGCGCCCCCAGAGGAGCGCGGCGTTGGAGGTGCGGCGGAAAGAGCTACTGCGCCTGCTGCGACTGCGTGTCGGCCGGGGTGCTGACCGCGACGGGCGCCGCGATGCCGTGGCGCTCCTTGATGCGGGCCGCCTTTCCTGCGAGGTCGCGCAGGTAGAACAGGCGACCACGACGCACACGACCGCGTGCGATGACCTCGATCTGGGCGACGCGCGGGCTGTGCAACGGGAAGACTCGCTCGACGCCCACGCCGTAGCTGACCTTGCGGACGGTGAACGCGGCGCGCGCGCCATT
>JAYTLP010000028.1:0-3822 GCA_043729375.1 Myxococcales bacterium | reverse complement strand
ACGGCCCCCGTGAGCGCGTCGGTGAGCGCATCGGCCTCCGCGTTGAGCTCGCACCATATGACCCATGCCTCGTTCGGTTCGGCCAGCACGACCTCCGCGCATCGCTGCACGCGAGGCGCGAGCGACGCCTTGCGTGCGGACCGACGTTCGGTGAGCGTGCGCGCGGGCTCCGCAAAGAGGAGGCCCTGAGCCTTCGCTTGCTCGGGGTCCGCATTGATGGTGTGTTGCGTGATGATGAGCGGCGGCAGGTCGTAACCCGCGTCGCTGTACCCGAAGTCCGACGGTTTGCGGATGAGTGCCGCCCAACCGGCGACCCATCGCCAGAAGGCCGTGCGCGCGTGGCCCTTGAGGCGCCACGTCTGCGTCTCGCCGCCATCGTGGCAGAAGTACTCCGCGAGCATCTCCTCCTTGGTGCAGATGCCAAGGAACTCCGCGTGCGTACCGAGCTCGGTGTAGTCGTTCGGCGATGGCGTGGCCGTGGCGCAGAGGCGGAACGGCGTATCCTTGAACATCTCAGTGAGTGTCGCGAACGTCTTGCTGTCGCTGTTCTTGATGACGCTCGACTCGTCGCAGACGACGCCCACGAACGATGTCGCATCGAAGTGATGGATGCGGTCGTAGTTCGTGACGACAATCGAAGGTGCATCCTCGATGTCCGCCGCGTAGCGAACCTGCTTGGCTTCGATGCCGATCCTCTCCGCCTCGCGGACGGTCTGAGCACCAACCGCGAGGGGAGCAAGAAGGAGGACCCGTCCACCCGTGGCGAGCGCCACGCACCGCGCCCACTCAAGCTCCTGACGTGTTTTGCCAAGGCCGGTGTCCGCGAAGATGGCGCATCGTCCGCGGCGGAGCGCCCACGTCACGAGATCACGCTGGAAAGGGAAGAGCGTGTCGCTGAGCGGCGGCACTTCCGCAAGTCCCGTGGGAGGGACCTGCGAAAGCTTGTGATGAACGAAGTCCTCGTAGTTCACGGGCGGGTCACCCGCCAGAAAGACCATGCCACGATGGTCATCGTCGCACCGCCGATGGCCACGAACGCGGAGCTGAGCGGCGAGAGACCGAGGCACACTGCGGAGGCGCCGATGGCCACGGTCCCCGCGAGACGCCACGACTCGTGGGCGTAGTCCTTCGGCATCGCCGCCGCGGCGAGTGAGTTCGTTGGGAGAGCAGGCGGCAATGGGAGCGCGGCCGGCAGGATGTTGAACACGACGTCGGACGGCGAGTCGTCGACGTTAGTGGCGCCACGCGCCGCAGCCATCTGCGCCTTGGTGCGTCGCGTGCGCTTCGACTTAGGAGCGTCCGCGTCCACGACGAAGGGCGCATCGGTCTCGGTCTTCTGCGACGTGAGCCACGGTGGTGACGATGTCGACTCTTTCTCTTCGATGGTCATGAGCTACTCCAGATCAGAACGGAATTTCGTCGTCGTTCGACGTGTCGGCGGGCGGAGGCGGCGCCTTGGGCGGAGCGCCGTTTGCCGGCTTGGTCTGCGTCGGCACCGGGTTCGCGGCCTTCACCTTGTGGACGATACCGCGCATGCGCTGAGCGAACGCAGCCGCTGCCCCCGTGTTCATGCGCTGCTGGATGTTCAGGAAGCCGGTCAGCGAGTTGACCCACGCGATCTTCGCCGTGGTCTTCTTCTCGCCCGCATCGTTCTGGTACTCCTCGTGCTCGAGGACGATGCTGACCTCGTTCGCGTCGAGACCATTGAGCGCACCCTCGGAGAATGCGGTGAGGTCGTCACCCTGCCACCCCATGAGCTGCATCGACTTGATCGTGCGCTCGCTCGTCTTGTCGGTGAAGTAGCTCGTCCAGCGCGCGGTCTGGCCCTTGTAGTCGCCTTCCGTGATCTGGAAGTAGACCTCGATGAACGGGGTGCCTGCGTTCTTGCTCGTGCCGAGCACGCACTCTCCGGTAGCGCGTGCCTTGTAGGTGCCGGGGTCAATCACTGAGATGCCTCTTTCTTGGTTGCGAGATACGTGTCGACGCGAGAGATCGCGTCCGTGAGAGATGCGAGAGTGCGCCCGCGTGCATCGAGGAAGGTCATGCAGCCGCGCGACTTCTCATCGTCCGCGAGCTCCGCCAACTTCATCGTGAGGGTGGCCCAGAGCGCATCGACGCTCGGCGGCTTGGAGTGCGCGACCGCTTGCGCGAACGCAGGCCAGTCGAGCGGGATGACGTCGGGCAGCGTGAGCCGCGTCTTGCCCTGGTAGCCGGCGGAGGGCTGCGTCCGGAGCACGCGTTTGCCCGTCCAGATGCCCTTGGTGCGTCCGCCGTCGTCCTTGTCGTTGTTCGTTACGATGTCTAGCTCGGCAAACCCGACGATGCGCGACCACTCGCGGAAAAGGCCCGCGGCCTTATCGTTCAGCTTGATCTGCCACTGCTCGTAGTCCTCACCGATCGGGTTCTTCACCGTCTTGCGGTGCGCGTGCGCGATGAGGAGTACGTTCTTGTTCGCAGCGTCGGCGCGCTCGAGTGCCACGAGCAACACGCGCCAGTGCTTGAGCGCTGCAACGTAGCCCTTGCCGTAGCCGAACGCTTCGATGTTCTTCATCTTGCGTCCCTTCTCGTCGCCTTCGTCGCAGACGTGGTTCCAGGAAAGGACCTCAGCTTCGTCGATGCTGTCGATCACGATGCTCTTGCACGACGGCTCGATGGTGAGCGCTTCGACGTACTCGAGTAATTGCGTCCAGGTCTCCGGGCGCGGAGTCGCGCGCGCATCGATGTTCGCCAGGCCCTCCTCCACAGGGATGAAGATGGCGCCCGGTGCGTTGGCGCAGAACGTCGACTTGCCGACGCCATCGCCGCCGTAGATGACGGCGCGGATGGGAGACTCGCGAAGTGTGCTCTTAATTTCGATGGGCATCAGACGTCTCCAAGCTCTTCGTGTGCGTGAGTCTTCGTCTCGTATCGCGTGTCGTCATCGATGTTCGTCTCACCCGAGCAGACCGGGTGGAACTCGCAGAGCCGGTGGAAGCGCTCACATGCGCTCGGCGAACGGGGCCAGATGTCCAGCTCCTCCGCGAACCGGATCATGCGTGCGGTCGCCACCACGTCCTCGTGATGCGAGGCGTGTTCGGCCTCGAGACGCACGATGGTGGCACGCGCGAAGTAGTAGTGCGGCCGCTCCGCGATGTCCGCGGTGAGGCGCTCGCGGTACTCCTCAAGAGTCTCGTCCGTCTCGCGCTGGTTCGCGTAGAGACGCGGCGTCGGCTCCTTGGCGGTCGGCTTCGTGTACTTGCGCGCATCTTCCGGCGTGGCCTTGAGCGGCTGCATCTCCGGCTTGCGGATGACGTCGTAGATGGTGTCGCGCGGCGCGTACCCGAGCGCCTTCGCAGCGGCTTCGTACGTCGACACTTGGGGATCAAGCGTCACAACGTGACGCCAGTAGTCGGAGCCGGTGGACACATCGCTCGACGTCGTCTTGTGCTCGACGTTGTGAACGACGTGGTTCACGATCGAGACGCAGATGGCATCGATGGCGCCCCCGAGGTCGAATCCACTTGGACCAGGAAGACGGAATCGCCGCTCGACCGCAAGCGTCTCGTACGCATCGTCACCCCATCGCGCGGTGTAGCCAGCCATGAGGCACTCAGCCTTGACGAGTTCAAAGGGGTCGACGTCGAGTGACGCGCGAACCGCTGCGATGGCCGCATCGAACTTGTCGGACGGCGCGGCCCACCACGCGTTGAGACCGAGGTGGAAGAGTGTGCCGAACATGAGCGCGGCCGACTTGCTGAGCGAGCGACGGAGCAGCACGTACTTGAAGTAGTACTCTCGCGGGCAACGGCGGAACGTGGTGATGCTGCTGTTTGTGAGGAGCGG
>JAYTLP010000027.1:0-3036 GCA_043729375.1 Myxococcales bacterium | reverse complement strand
GCGCTACGGCGCCTACGCACCAGCGTGGGACGTGCAGGTGGCGTGCGACGACGAAGATCTGCCGCGCCTGCGCGCGCAGGCGCAGCGGCGAGCGCTCGGCCCGAGCCCGTCCGCGCGCGTGGCAGTGTCGCTAGAGCTCGCAGCGGAGGAGCGTCGGGCCATCGTCGGCCGCCTCTCGCGCCCGGGCCGGCGCGCGTTCGAGGAGCGCCTCGACCTGCTGCGCGCGCTGGTCACGCTCGGCGAGAGCGACGACCTGCTGTTCTTCGAAGGGCAGCGTCTCGTGCGGATGGCGCTGCTCGATCGCGGCCGCGAGCTCGTCCACCGCGGCCTGCTCTCGAGGACGGGGGACGTCTTCTACGTGGAGCTCGACCGGCTGCGCACCGGCGCCGACCTGCACGCCGAGGTGAAGCGAGCGCGCACGGCGCGGAGCCGAGCCGAGCGGCAGGTGCCGCCGCACCGGCTCATCGATCGACGCCCTGTCGTGCGCGCACCGGATTCGGGCGAGGTGCTTCGGGGTCGCCCGGCCGGAGGTCACGCGCGGGGTCGCGCCGTCGTCGTGCGCTCGCTGACTGCGCCCTTGCACGAGCTCCCCGAGGGCGTGGTGCTCGTGCTCCCGGCCGCGCTGCCGTCACTGGCGCCGCACCTCGCGCGGCTCGCGGGCCTCGTGACCGAGCACGGCGGCGCACTCAGCCACGCGGCCACACTCGCACGCGAGAGTGGCGTCGCGGCCGTGGTCGGCGTGGCAGGCGCGCTCTCGATCCCCGACGGGACGGAGATCTACGTGGACGGCGAGCGAGGCCGCGTGCTGCTGCTCCGCCCGCGCTAGATCGCGCGGGAAACCCGGAGGTCCAGCGGGCTACGCTTCGTCGTCCGCGTCGTCGTCGTCGTCGCCCGGCTCGGTGGGGGCGAGGGCGGCTCGGCTGGCGTTGACGCGCTCGCGAAGCTCCTTGCCGACCTTGAAAAACGGAAGGCGCTTCTGGGCGACCTTCACGATTTCGCCGGTGCGCGGGTTGCGGCCGTCGTACGCGCGGTATTCGCGGATGGTGAAGCTTCCGAAGCCGCGGATCTCGATCCCTTGACCCTCTTTGAGAGCATCGACCATCGCGTTGAAGACGGTGTCGACGATCTGCTCAGCGCGGGCCTTCGCGAGGTGGAGCTTGTCCGCGATGGAGTCGATGAGCTCGCTCTTCGTGACTGGCATTGGCGTGTTCACGCTATCGAGATTTCGTGCCCGCTTCAAGCGGGCGGGTGGAGTGCGGGGTGGGTGCCATATCCTGCGGATGTGCAGGAAGCGTGGCGGGTTGGGTCCAGCGACGATACGTGGGAATGAAGCTGTATTCGTCGCAATTGTGGCGCGCGTAGAAGTCCATGACGTCCTCCCATCGTACACCGTTTGCGCCTTCGGATGCGCGCTTGATGTCGCGCCACGGCACGATGAGGCAGGTCTTCATCTTGAGCGGGGGCTGGTGGCCCGCGGACGTCCGGTCGTCCATCAGCACCTGCACGGGTGCGAGGCGGCTCGTGTAGTAGTAGCCGAGCTCGGGCAGCTCGAGCACCTCGATGCCGCGCACCTCGAACGAGCCGTTCTTGAAGTACAGGCATTCGGAGCGCTCGACGCTCTCGCCGGGCAAGAGTGCGATCGCGTTCTGTATCAGCACACCCTTGTTGCGGCAGCGTGCGGGATCGCTCACCGTCGTCTCGACGCGGTAGGCGATGGGGTGCGAGCTGCGGTTGGTGATGGTGAGCATGACGTGCTCGATCCGCATGCGCTGCGCCGTACCTGCGATTGCCCACTCCTTTGCCACATGGGTGGCGAGGTGCAGGTGCGCGGTGTCGAGTTGATCGCGCTCGGCCTTCATCTTCTTCGGCGTCGCGAGCTCCTCGAAAAAGGGCAGCGGCTGCTCGAGCGACTCCAGCGTCGGGACGGGGATCTTGTAGGCCTTCGCATCGTTCTCGACGGTGCCGTGGTAGTACGCCGTGGAGAGGTGGGGGCCTGCCGTTGTGCTCGGCTCGGCTGGCGCCTCGAGGACGATGGGCGGGGGCGGGGGCGGCCTCTTGAGCAGCTGCGCGCCCACGACGGCCGCGACGACGATTCCGGCGCAGACGGCGAGGCCGATGCCGAGCATCGCGTTCGGAGACATGCCGCGGGTCGTCTTGTCGTCGCGCGAACGATCGATGGCCATCGGCGTACCGTACGTCACGCTTTGGTGGCGCGGCAACAAAGCGACGTGCGCCGTTTCCCTACGTTGACGCGACGGCCACCGATACGACCTACTGGAGTCCCCGTATGCGATCGCACCGCACCGCACCGCTGTTCGTGATGCTCGCGCTCACGTTGTGCGCGATGCCCGCTCGCGCCGACCGCTGGAGCGCGCTCGACAAGGCCACGCGCGACTCCAGCTGGCGCGTGCGTCTGCAGGCCGCGTCGGTGCTCGCGAAGGTCAAGGACGAGCGGGCCATCACGCTGCTCGAGCGCCTGCTCGCCGACGGACAGCCGACGGTGCGACGCGCGGCCGAGGTCGCGCTCGACCGGCTGCGTACGCCCGTGGCCGTGAAACCTGCGAGAAAGAACGACGTGCAGATCCTCATCGGGGGCGTGGGCGCGAAGTCGAAGAACGCGACGCCGGCGATGACGAAGCAGCTCCGCGCGCTGCTCGAGCGCGAGTTTGCGCATACGCCGGCATACGTAGTGAACGGCCAGCCGGTGAGCGGCTACCTCATCGACGGCTCCATCGTGGTGCTCGACCGCAAGGCAACGCGCGAGTGGATCGAGATCACCTGCGAGGTGAAGGTCATCGTGGGGCGGCTGCCCGCCAAGGCAATGGTGATGATGACCTCGGGCGGCGCGACCGTGCAGGAGCCGCGCGGCGACTACCGGCCGGAACGCGCGGCTGCTCTCGAGGCCGACGCGCTCGAAGGGGCCGTGAAGGGCGCGCACGACAACGTGCTCGCATTCCTGCGCACACGCTGACATGGCCCGGCTGCAACTGTTTCGCAGCGAGGCCGCGCTCGAGGCCGCGCTCGACGAGCTGATCC
>JAYTLP010000026.1:0-12530 GCA_043729375.1 Myxococcales bacterium | reverse complement strand
AGCTTTGCAGCGAGCGAGCGCCGTGCGTTCTCGAAGCGGGCGCGCAGCGCCTCGGAGCCGTCGGGGAGTGGACCGCGCGCGGCCTGCGACGACAGCGCCTCCTTCATCGCGAGCCCGCCGTCCTTCTCGTTCTCGCCGGAGGAGAGCGCCTCGAGGCGGTCGACGAGCGACTCGAGCTGCGCCGAGTTCTCTTTTGCAAGCGCGAACCGCTCCTGCTCCTTGGCGGCCTTCTGCGCGTCGCGCTCGGCCCGCTCGGCCGCGGCGGCAGCGCGCTTCGGCGCACCTTCCGGATCGTCGGCGTCTTCCCTGGCGGCACGCAGCCGCGCCCGCTCGGCGCGCACGCGCTGCTCCTCGGCCTCCTCTACCGCTTGCGCAGCCTCCGACGCACGCGACGAGGCCTCGTCGGCCTCGAGGCGGTCCATCTTCGCCTTGTGCTCCGCCTCGAGCTTCGCCGTGCGCTCACCGACGGTGAGCTTGCGCTCCTCCTCGGCACGACGACGCATGTCCGCCTCGATCTTGCGCTGCAGCAGCCGCAGCTCGACCGCAGGGTCGAGCTGCTTCTTCGGCTTCTTCGGTTTGGCCGACTGCTCGGGCACAGTGGTGTCGAGGTCGAGCGCGTGTAGCCGGTCCTTCGCGGTCTGGCGCAGGCTCTTCGTCTTGGCCCGCTCAGCGACGGCGCGCAGCATGTCGCCGTCGGTCAGCGCCGAGATGCAGCGGAGCTGAATCGCCTTGGTCGTCGACTCGGACAGCGCGAGCTCGCGGAGCACCTTCGGCTCCTTGATGCGCGCGAAGGCCAGGTCCCGCAGCGCGCCTTCGCTCTTCTGCACGACCTCGGCGAGCGCGCGCGGGTCGTCGATCCTGGCGAGCGCGGCGCTCCTGGCTTCCGGGGTGGCGGCGCGCCGGATGACGTCGACGAGGAGCTTGCCGTCCGTGATGCGGCCCACGGCCTGCTTGGCCACCTCCGCGTCCTTCGAGTCGATGGCCGACCGCACCGACAGCTCCGAGGCGCGCCGACCGGCGAGCTCCCGCAGCGACGCCACCGTCTCCTCGCGCGCGAGCTCCGTGAGCGCGACCGCATCGGGTATACGCCTCAGCGCCAGCTCGCGCACCTTCACCTCGGGGTCGCGCAGGGCGACCTCGCGGAGCGTCGGCAGGTCGTCCTCGCCGAGCTCGCGGACTGCTTCGAGGCGCACGTCGGCGCGAGAGTGCTTCCACTTCGGCCGGAAAAGATCGAGTAGACCCATGACTTCGTTCAGCTCCTGAGAGGACCGCGCACTCTAGACCCGGCGCGCCGCCACGGCAACCTTGACGCAGTGGTCCCGGCCCGGCAAACCTGCGGGCCGTGAGCCAGCAAAGTGTCGTCAACCGTCCGCCTCGCCACGCCATCGCGCTCTCGGCGGAGGTGAAGACGGCCACGTTCTCCACGGCCGGCACCACCCGCAACATCTCGACGGGCGGTCTCTGTGTGGAGATCGACCGTGACGTGCCCGAGGGCACCCTCGTCGAGCTCGTGCTCTTCGTGGTCGAGGACGACATCGAGGCCGAGGGCAAGCGCGCGCTCACGCTCACCGCATCGGTGCAGTGGAGTGGCGAGGGGGATCGCGGCTACCAGGTGGGTGTTCGCTTCGTCGACCCGCCCGCCGACAAGCTCGCGCTGCTCGAGCGCGTCATCGGCCTCCTCACCCCGGACGCGTAGTCGTGAAGACGCGCGCTGCGGTTGCCTACGAGGCCGGCAAGCCGCTCGTGATCGAGGAGGTCGAGCTCGACGGCCCGAGGGCGGGCGAGGTGCTCGTCGAGATCAAGGCGACCGGCATCTGCCACACCGACGAGTTCACGCGGTCGGGCGCCGACCCGGAGGGCCTCTTCCCCGTGATCTTCGGGCACGAAGGCGCCGGCGTGGTCGTCGACGTGGGCCCGGGCGTGACGTCGCTCGCCAGGGGCGACCACGTCATCCCGCTCTACACGCCCGAGTGCCGGCAGTGCAAGTCGTGCCTCTCGCGGAAGACGAACCTGTGCACCGCGATCCGCGCGACGCAGGGCAAGGGCGTCATGCCCGACGGCACGAGCCGCTTCCGCATCGGCAAGCAGCCCATCCACCACTACATGGGCTGCTCCACGTTCTCGAACCACACGGTGCTGCCCGAGATCGCGCTCGCCAAGGTCCGCAAGGACGCGCCCTTCGACAAGATCTGCTACGTCGGCTGCGGCGTGACGACGGGCATCGGCGCGGTGCTCTACACGGCAAACGTCGAGGCGGGTGCGAACGTCGTCGTGTTCGGGCTCGGCGGCATCGGCCTCAACGTGGTGCAGGGAGCGCGGATGGTCGGCGCCAACATGATCGTCGGCGTCGACCTCAACCCGGCGCGCGAGCCCCTGGCGCGCAAGCTCGGCCTCACGCACTTCGTGAACCCGAAAGAACACGGTGACGACCTGGTCTCTCACCTGGTCGAGCTCACGGGCGGCGGCGCGGACTACAGCTTCGAGTGCGTCGGCAACGTGAGGCTCATGCGCCAGGCGCTCGAGTGCTGCCACCGCGGCTGGGGCGTGTCGACCGTCATCGGCGTGGCGGGCGCAGGCCAGGAGATCGCCACGCGGCCTTTCCAGCTCGTCACGGGGCGCGTGTGGAAGGGCTCCGCGTTCGGCGGCGCGCGCGGTCGCACCGACGTGCCGAAGATCGTGGACTGGTACATGGACGGCAAGATCGACATCGACAGTCTCGTCACGCACAAGCTGCCGCTCCACCGCATCAACGAGGCGTTCGATCTCATGCACGAGGGCAAGAGCATTCGCACCGTCGTCGAGTTCTGATGATCACCCGGTCGGAGCAGCGATGCTTCGGGGGCGTGCAGGGGTTCTACGAGCACGAAGGCTCGTCGTGCGGGCCGATGCGTTACTCGGTGTTCCTTCCGCCGCAGGTCGCGGCACCCCCGGTGCTCTACTGGCTCGCGGGGCTCACGTGCACCGAGGAGACGTTCGTCGTCAAGGCAGGCGCACAGCGCGTGGCGGCGGAGCTCGGGCTCGCACTCGTCACGTGCGACACGAGCCCGCGCCACGCGCGCTATCCCGGTGACGACGCGAGCGCAGACTTCGGTGTGGGCGCGGGCTTCTACCTCGACGCCACGCAGGCGCCGTGGTCGGCCACGTACCGGATGGAGACCTTCGTCGCCCGCGAGCTGCCCGCGCTGATAGAGGCGCGGTTCCCAGTCGCGAAAGATCGCCGCGGCGTCTTCGGGCACTCGATGGGCGGCCATGGCGCGCTCACGCTCGCGCTGCGGCACCCTGGCCTTTACACGAGCGTCTCGGCGATTGCGCCGATCTGCGCGCCGTCGCAAGTGCCGTGGGGACAAAAAGCCTTCGCGGGCTACCTCGGCGACGATCGCGCCGCGTGGGTCGCGCACGACGCGACGGCGCTCGTCGCACGGCAGCGCTTCGACGGCGAGCTCCTGGTCGACCAGGGCCTCGACGACAAGTTCCTCCAGCGCGAGCTGAGGCCCGAACTGCTCGAGGCTGCGTGCGCGCGTGCCGGCCAGCCGCTCACGCTGCGCCGTCACGCGGGCTACGACCACAGCTACTACTTCATCGCCACGGTCATGGCCGATCACCTCCGGCACCACGCCATCGCCCTGACCCGCTGAAAGCCACGCTGGCAGGCGCACTTGCGCCTCTTCAACCTTTCGTCTGCAACGCGCAGCTCTTCTGGATTTATGGGGTTTACAAGAGGGAATCGCTTGCGTGGCGAAATGTCGTCCTTAGCTTGACGTGGCGCACGAGGGGCCACCTTCGAACCCTCGTTCACCCCGACCGCGGCATCGGTTCATACCGGGCATGGCCCCGGTGACGAAGACCTTGCTGTATCGGCCCACCACCGCGTCGAACCGAGGTCGCAACGCGGCCCCGTGCGCGCGGTGCATGCGTGGACCTCACAGAACAGCCTCGCAGAACAGGATGTTGCCGATGAACGTCGCGAACACTGCCCTGTCGTCCCTTTCGTCCCTTTCGCCTGCGCACCTGCAGCTTGCAGTCAGCGCGCTCGACGCCTTGGCGATTCCCGTCGCTGTCAGCAACGAGACAGGAGCCGTGGTGCTCGCCAACATCGCGTGGCACGCGCACGGCGATGCCACTTCCGCAACGCGATCGCGACTGGACCCGGCTCACCACGTCCTCACGATGGAAAGCTGCGCCCGCCTCGTGGCGCAGCTCGAAGAGCAGCGCTCAGCGGTGCTGGCGTCGACAGAGGAGGCCACGCGTGTGCAGCGCGACCTGGCCGAGGTCGCGGCGGTCAGCTCGCATGATCTACGAAGCGGTCTGCGCGGCATCTCGCTGCTCGCGCACTGGATCACGGAGGACCTCGGCGCGAACCAGTCGCCGGAGACCAAGGAGCACCTCGAGCTCCTCACTGCGCGCGTGAGCCGCATGGACGCGATGCTCGAGGCGCTGCTGCGTTACCTCCGCATCGGGCAGCAGAAGGAAGTGGTTATCGAGGTCGACACGGGCATGCTCGTCGACGGAATCACGCGCAAGCTCGCGCGCACCGACGGCATGAGGATGCGGACCGTAGGCCCGATGCCGAAGCTGCTCACGCGGCGCGCGCAGCTGAGGCAGGTGCTCGTCGAGCTCCTCGAGAATGCGGTCGCGCATCACGATCTGCCGGAGGGCGACATCACGATCTCCGGCCGGGATCTCGGGACCTCGATCGAGCTGACCGTGCGAGACGACGGGCCCGGGCTCACCGAACGCATCCAGGAGCGCATCTTCCGGCTGTTCGAGACGGGCGATGCGCTGGACCCGGTGCGCCATGTCGGCGTGGGCCTCGCCGTGGTCAAGCGGCTCGTCGAGGGCAACGGCGGCCAGGTGACGGTTCGCAGCATCGTCCCGCGCGGCGCGGAGTTCTGCGTCACGTGGCCGAAATCGTCCGAGTCGGCATGACCGTGGACTAGAGGCGGCCTGGACGAATGACTTCGACGAGCTCGCGCAGTACCGCGGTCTCGCGCTGCCAGTACGCTTCGTCGAGAAAGTCCGGAAACGCACGGCGGAACGCGGGGTCATCGTGGCGCGCGGCGATCCACCCCGCGTAGCGGAGGATGCGCAGTGCACGCAGGGGCTCGACGAGCGCGAGCGTCCGGCGGTCGAACGGGCGTAGCTCCTCGTAGGCGTCGACCATGACGTCGCGGCGCTGCACGCTGTCGAGGTCGCGCCCGGGGACGAGCAGCCAGAGGTCCTGCACCGGAGGACCGAGGGTGAAGTCGTCGAAGTCGAGGAAGAACGGGCCGCTGCCGTCCCACAGCAGGTTGCCCGCGTGGCAGTCGGCGTGGATGCGCACATGCCCTGCATCCGGCGCGAGCTGGTCGTAGACCGGCGCCACAAGCTCGAGCAGCCTGCGCGCGGTGTCCACGTAGGCCGCGCGCGACGAGGCGGGCATGACGGCCGCGCTGCGCTCCACGCTGTTCCAGCCGTAGTGCTGGACGTCCAGACGGTCCCGCAGGGAGGTCCCATGCGCCGCCCCGACCTCGTGGAGGCGCGCGAGGAGGCGGCCGAGGATCTCGAGCTGCCGATCATCGGGCTCGTCGGTGGCGCGACCGCGTACCTTCGGGAACACGGCGCACCAGATCCGGGCACCGCCGCCGACGTCGACGGCGCGCAACGTGTCGCCGCCTACCACGAGCGGCGCGACGGCGGGAATCTCGAGCGCCACCAGCTCGGCGAGGTACTCATGCTCCGCTCGCAGGGCCGCTTCGCTCCAGCGTCCGGGGCGGTAGAACTTGGCGACGACGCGCGTCTCGTCCTCGAGCGCGACCTCGTAGACGCGGTTCTCGAGCGAGCTCAGCGAGAGCACGTACCCCGTTGCGCGGCGGCCGTCGGCCTCCACGGCGTCGAGCACGCGGTCCGGCGTGAGCGCGTAGTACGCCTGCGTCGTCGGGTCGAGCGGGAACGCATCGTGTTCGTCGCAGTTCACTGCGCCACCGTACGTCGGGCCGCGCCGCAGGACCGTGACGAATTGCTACGGTGTGCCGCTGCGCTCACCTGAGCCCTCCACAATCCTGGTAGTTACAGATGCTTGCGCCGCTCGGTCACTGGCACGTTCGGTGAAATCCACGCTCTTGCTCTCTTCCCAGCCACCCGGAGGCTCGATCATGGACACGCAGACGAACGGACACGCCAAGACCAAGAATGCCGTTCGCAAGGGCACGCGCAAGGCCAGCACCGCGGTGAAGAGCGCCGAGCAGGTCGTCGATAGCGCCGGCTCCTCCGCGGAGGGTCTCGTCCAGCAGGGCGCGGCTGCCATCGATGAGCCCGCGGGCGGCGGCTGGGTGGCGCGCAACCCGAAGAAGGCGGTCGGGCTCGCGCTCGGCGCCGGTCTCCTCGTCGGCTCGCTCATGGACGGCAAGTATCTGCGCGCGGCGGCCATCGGTGCCATCGGCCTCGTCGGCAAGCGCTTCTTCTAGCGCATGGCGATCGCAGGCTTTCTGCTGGATCTCGACGGGACACTCATCGACAGCAACCGGACCCACACGCTCGCGTGGGTCGAGGCCTTCGAGAAGCACGGCTACCGTGTCGCCGAGGACCGCCTCGCGCTGGAGATCGGCAAGGGTGGAGATCAGCTCGTCGGTGACGTGCTGGGTGTGGAGGCCGAGAAGAAAGCCGGCGACGCGATTCGCGAGACGCAGCAAAAAGCGTTCGCGCGCCGAGCCGGTCGCGACGGGCTCCCGGTGATGCCGGGCGCAGAGGCGCTCCTCGCGGCGCTGCGCGCTCGCGGCATCCGCACGGCGCTCGCGACCTCGAGCAGCAGCGAGGGCATCGAGGTCGCCGAGCGGGCGAGCGGCGTGATGTGGAGCGTGCTCGTCGACGAGGTGGTCGACGCGAGCGACATCGAGCGTACGAAGCCGCATCCCGACGTCGTGCGAGCGGCCTGCGACAAGCTGCGGCTCCACCCCGCCCAGTGCGCCTTGCTGGGTGACACGCCGTGGGACGCTCGCGCTGCCCGGGCCGGCGGTGTCGTCATGGCGGGTATCACGTCCGGTGGCCGCGACGGCAAGGTGCTTCGCCGGGCGGGTGCACGGTCCGTCTACCGCGACGCCGCAGAGCTCGTCGACCGGCTCGACGACGTGCTGCGTCTGCTCTCTCCTGCCACCATCCCGCTCGATGCCGCAGGGTTGACCGAGCTCATGCGGCACGCGCTGCACGCTGCCGAGGAAGGCATGCTGGCCGGCGAGGTGCCGATCGGCGCGGTGCTCGCACGCGGCGACGGAACGATCGTCGCTCGCGGTCACAACCGCTTCAACGAGACGGGCAACCAGGCGCGTCACGCCGAGATCGACGCCTTCGAGCAGGCCGCGGGGAAGCTGTCGCTGGATGACCGGGATGCCATCCTCGTGTCGACGCTGGAGCCGTGCGTGATGTGCACGGGGGCTGCGATGGAGGTCGCGGTCGACACCATCCTTTACGCGCTCACGGCCCCCGAGGACAGCGGCACGCTGCGTGTCACGCCGCCCGAGTCCCCGGAGAACCAGATGCCGCGCATCGTGGGAAGGGTGCTCGAGCGCGAGAGCCGCGCGCTCTTCGAGAGCTGGCTCGAGCGGCCGAACCACAACGTCGCGCAGGAGAAGTACGTTCGACGGCTGCTCGCCAAGACGTAGCCGCAAGTCCCGCCTTGCAGTGCGCGGGCGACCTGATACCACTTGGGCCTCATGGGTCTCTCGGTCCGCCACATCGGTTCGCTCGCGGCCACGCAAGAGATAACTGCTTCCGCGTGGAACGCGCTGTGGCGGGAGACGCCCGGCGCCAATCCCTTCACGCGGTGGGAGTGGCTTCACGCGCTCGAGGCGTCGGGTTGCGCCGTCCCCGAAGCGGGCTGGGTCGCCCACCACCTCGGCCTGTTCGACGGCGCGGCGCTCGTCGGCGCGCTGCCGCTCTACGAGAAGCACGACTCCGACGGCGACTTCTCGCGCGACTGGGACTGGGCCGCAGCGGCCGAGCGCGCGCGGCTCGTTTACTACCCGAAGCTCATCGCGAGCGTGCCGTTCACGCCGGTCACCGGCGCCCGGCTCCTCACGCGCGCCGGCATCGACCGGCAGGAGGCTGCGCGCTTGCTGCTCGACGGGGCGCGCGCGCAGCTCCGCGAGATCGAGGGCGGTGGGCTGCACGTCCTGTTTCCCACCGACGAGGAATCGCGGCTGTTCGAGTCGCTCGGCATGGCTCGCCGCATCGCATATCAGTATCACTTTCACAACGCGGGATACCGCACGCCCGACGATCTGCTCGCGCGCTTCGACTCGAAGCGGCGCAACACGGCGAAGCGCGAGCGGCGCGCGCCGGCCGAGCAGCACATCACGTTGCGGACTGCGCGCGGCGCCGAGATCGTGGCAGCGCCCGCGCGCTGGGCCACGCTCGCGCACAAGCTGCACCGCTCCACTGTCGACAAGCTCGCGTGGGGACGGCGCTGGCTCAACCCGGACTTCTACCAGCGCATCTTCGCGACCATGCCCGAGCACCTCGAGCTCGTGCTCGCCGAGCGGGAAGGCGACGTCGTGGCAGGCGCCTTC
Organism: Myxococcales bacterium; assembly: GCA_043729375.1. Taxonomy (GTDB): domain Bacteria; phylum Myxococcota_A; class Polyangia; order Palsa-1104; family Palsa-1104; genus JBDTCO01. The sequence goes on along the minus strand of JAYTLP010000026.1, from coordinate 3,990 downwards.
AACGTCGCCGATGCGACCCACATCTACGGCCGCTACTGGGGCTGCTTCGAGGAGCACCCGTTCCTGCACTTCAACGTGTGTCTCTACCACTCCATCGACGACGTGATCGCGCGCGGCCTCGCGGTGATGGAAGGCGGCGCTGGCGGTGAGCACAAGATCCCGCGAGGCTTCGAGCCCTCGGAGACGTTCTCGACGCACCTGTTCGCGGACGAGCGCCTCGGCGTGCCGCTGCGCAGCCACATCGCCGGCGAGGCGGTCGAACGCGCCCGAGCGCTCGAGGCGTATCGCGCGCGCTCGCCGATCTTCAAGCGTGCCGCGCAGCCTTGACCTGCCGAGAACCGGCATCATGTTTGTAAGGCGGGCCCGGGGAGGCTGACCGGGCGGCTGACTCGTTGACTTCGCCGGAGGGCCGACCCACTATTTTCGATCTGGATGCGAACAAAAATAAATGCAGCAGGGCCCGGTCGACCGAGGCGCGACGACGGGGGGACGGTAACCCAGGTCGCGCCGAAGGCCGTCACCAAGCGCAAGCTCCAGCGCCCGCGGCTGTACAAGGTGATCCTGCTGAACGACGACTTCACGACGCAGGAGTTCGTCGCGTTGCTCCTGCAGCACGTCTTCCACCACTCGGAAGCCTCCGCGCAGGCGATCATGCTCAACATCCACCGCACGGGCGCGGGCATCGCCGGGATCTACACACACGAGGTCGCAGAGACGAAGGTGCAGCAGGTGCTCGAGCTGGCTCAGCAGAACGAGTACCCACTCCAGTGCACCATGGAGCCGGACGATGACGGCAAATCGGAAGACGAGTGACCGACCGTGACCCGTCGCGACGAAGAGTTTTCAAGGTGAGGCGGACATGCCCGTGACTATTTCGCGAGAGCTCGAACAGACCATACAGCTGGCGTTCTCCGTCGCGCGAGAGCGCCGGCAAGAGTTCGTGACCCTCGAGCACGTGCTCTTTGCTCTCACGAAGGACCCCATCGCGGTGAAGGTGCTCAAGGGCGCCGGTGCCGACATCAAGGCCCTCGAGGCCGAGCTCACCGAGTTCCTCGACGGGCTCGACGCGCTGCCGGACGGCGTGGAGGGCGAGGCGGCCGAGCCGCAGCAGACCACTGCGTTCTGGCGTGCGCTGCAGCGCGCTGCGATGCACGTGCAGTCGTCGGGCAAGGAAGAGGTCGACGGCGGCAACCTGCTGGTCGCGCTGTTCCGCGAGCGCGAGAGCCACGCGCTGTACCTGCTCGAGCAGCAGGGCGTGCGTCGCCTCGACATCCTCAATTACGTCTCACATGGCATCGAGAAGGGCTCGTCGCGTCCGCTCGTGCGGCGCGCCACCACCGTCGAGGAAGACGACGAGATGGCCGACGAGGCACCCGCCGGCGAGGACGAGGACGAAGAGGCCTCCGCGGAGGACGACCCGCTCGCCGCGTACACCATCGATCTGACGAAGCAGGCCCGCGAGGGTCGTACCGATCCGCTCATCGGTCGCGCCGACGAGCTCGAACGCGCCATCCAGGTGCTCGCGCGCCGTCGGAAGAACAACCCGATCTTCGTCGGTGAGCCAGGCGTCGGCAAGACCGCCATCGTCGAGGGTATGGCCCGCGCGATCGTACACAAGGAAGTGCCCGAGAGCCTTCACGAGGCCGAGATATTCTCGCTCGACATGGGCGCTCTGCTCGCCGGCACCAAGTTCCGCGGCCAGATCGAGGAGCGGCTCAAGGGCGTGGTGAACGAGATCAAGAAGCGCCCGCAAGCGATTCTCTTCATCGACGAGATCCACACCATCGTCGGCGCCGGCGCCACGTCGGGCGGCTCCATGGATGCGTCGAACCTGCTCAAGCCCGCGCTGGCCGCGGGCGAGCTGCGCTGCATCGGCTCCACCACGTTCTCCGAGTACAAGGCGAGCTTCGAGCGCGATCGCGCGCTCGCGCGCCGCTTCCAGAAGATAGATGTGCTCGAGCCCTCCATCGACGAGACGATCCTCATCCTCAAGGGCCTCCGCGCCGTCTACGAGAAGCACCACGACGTCACGTACACCGACGAGGGGCTCGAGGCCGCAGCACGCCTCGCCACGAAGTACATCAACGACCGCCATCTTCCCGACAAGGCCATCGACGTCATCGACGAGGCCGGCGCCGCCGACCGGCTGCGCCCGCCCGGCAAGCGCAAGAAGATCCTCGGACCCGCAGAGATCGAGGAAATCGTCGCGAAGATCGCCAAGGTGCCGAAGCAGTCGGTCTCCACGGACGATCAGACTGCGCTGCGCAACCTCGAGCCCGAGCTCAAGCAGGTGATCTTCGGCCAGGACAAGGCCATCCATGCGCTGTCGTCCGCCATCAAGCTGTCGCGCTCGGGCCTGGGTCACCTCGACAAGCCCATCGGTTCGTTCCTGTTCTCCGGCCCCACCGGCGTCGGCAAGACGGAGCTCGCCAAGCAGCTCGCGAAGTCGCTCGGCGTCGAGTTCATGCGCTTCGACATGACCGAGTACATGGAGAAGCACACCGTCTCGCGCCTCATCGGCGCACCGCCGGGCTACGTCGGCTTCGACCAGGGCGGCCTCCTCACCGACGCGGTACGGAAGACGCCCTACGCCGTGCTGCTCCTCGACGAGATCGAAAAGGCACATCCCGACATCTTCAACATCCTGCTGCAGGTGATGGACCACGCCACGCTCACCGACAACAACGGTCGCAAGGCCGACTTCCGTCACGTCATTCTCATCCTCACGACCAACGCCGGTGCGCGCGAGCTCACCACGCGCGCCATCGGCTTCGGCGCCGAGAAGCCCGGCGGCGACTCCGAGGGCAAGACGAAGAGCGCGATCGAGCGCGTGTTCTCGCCCGAGTTCCGCAACCGGCTCGACGGCTGGATCTCGTTCGATCAGCTCCCGCGCGAGGTCATCCTCAAGATAGTCGACAAGTCCGTCGCGGCGCTGCAGGCCCAGCTCACCGACAAGAAGGTCACGCTCGAGCTCGACGACGCCGCGCGCGACTGGCTGGCCAAGCACGGCTTCGACCCCGCCTTCGGCGCCCGCCCGATGACGAGGCTCGTGGCCAACGAGATCAAGAAGCCGCTCGCCGACGAGATCCTCTTCGGCAGCCTCAAGAACGGCGGCACCGCGAAGATCACGATCAAGGACGACAAGATCGTCCTCGTCGCGGAGACCCCCGAAGGCACCACGGTGGCCCCGAACTGAAGGGCTCGCTCTGCTGGAGGCTCACGACGGCGAGGTCGTCACCGGGCGGGGTAGGTCCAGCCTTCGACCTTGGTGCGGTCCTCGAAGGCGCGGGCGGGGAACTCGGGCTTGCCGTTGGCGGGGTTGATGCGGAAGAGGGCGGGCGTGGTGTCGATGCGGCCGTCGTGGCCGGTGTGGGCGAGGACGATGTCGAGGCGGTCCTCGCCACCGGCCTTCGTCCAGGTGCCGCTGTCGAAGAAGCCGACCTCGCCGCGATCGGCCATGGTGCCGATGCGGATGCGCTCGGCATGATCGTGGCCTGCGACGACGTAACGGACGTTCGGGAGCTGGGCGGCGAGATCGCGGAGAAGCGCTGGCTCGGCGTCCGGGGTCTTGGCGAGGCGATTCTTGCCGAAGAGGTGCGTGGCGATGTTCACCATGTGTATGGGGGAGTTCATCCGCTCCTGGATCGGCACCGGCTGACGCGCGTAGGCCTGCTCGAGGCGCTTGGCGACGCCGCGCGGGGTCACGTCGGTGCCGGCGTATGACGAGAGCATCTTGTCGAAGCCGGTGCGCTGGGCCCACGCCTGCATGGTGAGGCGGTCGTCGATGCGCTCGGCGAGCTCCTGCGCGGGGCCCGTCTCGGTGCGCTGCGTCGACACGGTCCACAGCAGCTTGGCCGCGGCGTGACGCGCGCTCTTGTCGAGGAGGATGCGGTGGGCGACGAGCTTCGCGGGCGAGCTCTCGCGGTTCTCCCCGTCGGGGTTCTTCGTCTCGGCGCTCACCCACTCGTCGCGCACGACGTTGTCGCCGAG
>JAYTLP010000025.1:0-3237 GCA_043729375.1 Myxococcales bacterium | reverse complement strand
TCTGCGAGGTGGGCCGCCGCCTACGTACATGCTCGCAATGGCCTCTACGCAAACTCGTACTTCGACCGCGTGGTCGGCGCCTACCGGCTACCTGCACCGGTTGGTGCGGCGCCTGCCACTGGGGCAAGGTCTGCGGCCGTCGAGGCTCGGCAGCGCCCGCTCCTGGTCGACGAGCTGAAGGCGGCGATCGGGCGAACGACCCGCGCCGTGGCACCCGTCTGGCCGCTCGAGGGCTTCGTGGCCGTCAACCCCTTCTTGGGGCTGGCCGACCGCTCGGTCGCCGAGGCCGCCCGGATGGTGGCTCGCACGGCAGGCGCCACCATGACGATGCCGCGCCCGTTCTATCTCGAGGCCCTGGCCTCGAACCGCATCGGCGCCGGCCACTTGACCGCGGCGCTGGCAGAAGCGCGCGCGCGCGGGGAGTCCGCACTCCCCCCGGACGCAGCCAGTCTGGAGAAGCTGCTTCGAGAGGGTGCGGCGCCGCCACCGCCGGCGCTCGTGCCCACGGTCGCGGACGTCGTCTCGGTCGCGACCGGGCGCGACTGGAATCGAATCCTCGTCGAGCGAATCGGCGCGTGGGCCGCAGCCTGGTTCGACGAGGGCCAGGCCTCCTGGCGCTCGCCCTTTCGCCATCTTCGCCCGTACGCAGCGTTCCGCACCGAGGCCTCACTCGACAGGACGCCCGAGGTCTTCGGAGCGCGTGGGTTCCGCGCGATCATCCAGCGCCTCCCGAGCGACCCGGCCGGCGCCGCGCTGGAGGCGATCACCCGGCTCGGCGTGGGCGAGGAAGCGCTCGATCTGTACCTGGAGAGACTCCTTGCGAGCGTCGGCGGGTGGGCGGCCTACGCGCGGCACAAGGTCTGGCAGAGCGACGTGGCTGGCATCCCCGATGCGACGCTCGAGGAGGTCCTGGTCATTCGACTCGCGTGGGAGGTGGCGCTGCTCGAGTCGTTCGCGCCGCTCGGCGTCGAGGAGGCCTGGCGGGCGGCACGAACCACCATCATCGAAGTTCGCGACGAGGCCAGCCCAGCGCTGGGGCTCGACCTCGTCCTGCAATCGGCCTACGAGAAGTCGTGGCAACAGGGCCTCCTCGACCAGCTTGCTGCTCGCGCGGAGGAGGCCCCTGCCCGCCCGACCGAGCGGCCAGCGGTGCAGGCGGCGTTCTGCATCGACGTCCGCTCGGAGGTCTTTCGGCGGGCGCTCGAGGAGGCAGACCCGGGCTGCGAGACCATCGGCTTCGCCGGTTTCTTCGGCTTTCCCGTCGAATATGTGCCTCTCGGGCTCGAGCGCGGAAGCGCGCAGTGCCCCGTCCTGCTCTCGCCCTGCGGCGTCGTCACGGAATCAGTGGTCGGCGCCACGAGCGACGGGTCCGCGAGAGCGGCACAGGCGCGCCGACTCGGCCGTCGCGCGCAAAATGCCTGGAAGTCGTTCAAGACGAGCGCCATCGCCTGCTTCGGCTTCGTCGGGCCGGTGGGGCTCGTCTACCTGCCCAAGCTCATCAGCGATGCGCTCGGATGGACGCGGACCGTCCCGCATCCCTCGCGCGACTGCGTCGATGCGCAGACCCTCCTCGGCCCCGACCTGTCGCTGGACGCGCGACACGGACGCCGGGTGGGACTGACCCAGGACGAGCGGCTCGCGATGGCGGAGGGCTTGCTCCGCGGCATGTCACTCGGCGCCGGCTTCGCGCGCCTCGTGATGCTGGTCGGCCACGGCTCGACGACCGTGAACAATCCGCACGCCGCGAGCCTCGACTGCGGTGCGTGCGGCGGGCACACGGGCGAGGCCAACGCGCGGATCGCTGCGATGGTGCTCAACGAGCCCGCCGTTCGCCGGGGCCTCGCCGACAAGGGTATCGACCTCCCCGACGACACCCTCTTCCTCGGCTGCCTGCACGACACGACGACCGATGTCGTCACCCTCTTCGAGAAGCATCTGTTCCCCGCTTCGCACGCAAGAGACCTCGAGCGCCTCGACGCTACCCTCGCGGCTGCCGGCGCCTCGGCCAGGAGGTCACGCGCACCTCTCCTCGGGGAGGCAGGCGTGGACCGTGACGTCGATCGGCGCATTTTTCGGCGCAGCCGGGACTGGGCGCAGGTGCGTCCGGAATGGGGGCTCGCGGGGTGCGCGAGCTTCATCGTCGCGCCACGCCACCACACGGCCGGTCTCGACCTCGGCGGCCGTGCATTCCTGCACTCGTACGACTGGAGGCAGGACGAGAGCGCCGGCTTCTCCGTGCTCGAGCTGGTCATGACCGCACCGATGGTCGTCGCCAGCTGGATCAGCCTCCAGTACTACGCGTCCACCGTCGACAACCGCACGTACGGCTGCGGTAACAAGGTTCTGCACAACGTCGTCGGCACCATCGGTGTGCTCGAGGGCAACGGCGGAGACCTTCGCGTCGGCTTGCCCTGGCAGTCGGTCCACGACGGCGAGCGTCTGGTACACGAGCCGCTGCGCCTGAGCGTGCTCATCGAGGCGCCCCTCGAGGCAATGAACGCCATCCTCGAGAAGCACGACGCGGTGCGCTCGCTGGTCGACAATGGTTGGCTGTACCTCTTTGCGCTCGACGATGCGGGAGCGGCGACCCACCGCTATGCGGGCGGGCTCGTGTGGGAGACCGTCGTGCAGTCGAGCGCGGAGCTGGCAGCGTGAAGGGGTCACGCCTGCAGGCCGCCCTTCGCACGCATCGCGCCGCACGTCCGGCCCCGCCGGGAAGCGAGAGCGCACGCTTGATGCTCGTCGCTTGCTCGGAAAGCGTCGCCAGCACCGAGCTTCTGGTGGCGTTTCCGTCGGCGTACGTACTACAGACCCTCGCGCACAGGCCGGAGGAGCTCGACACGGCCTCACGCGCAACCCTCGCGTACGGCGTGCTGGCGAGCGGCGTTCGCCACGTCGTCGTCTGCGGCCACGGTGGATGCAGGGGAGATGATTGCGCGCCCACGCCCGAGGCGAGCCAGGCGCTGGTCGTCGCGCGCTGTCGCGCGATGCAGGCCGACGAGCAACTCGGGCCTGTGCTCCGTCGAGCTCACGTGAGCATGCAGGCGCTGTGGATCGACGATGCCTCACACGACCTCCACGTCTGCGACTTCGAGGGGCGCCCCGCTCGACTCCTGGATGACGACGACCTCGCGGCCTTGTTCAACCGATTCGACGAGCTCTCCGCGTGAGTACCCACTTCCACTCGACCCACCACTGAGGGCTCGCTGCCATGGAACGACTCATCGAGGGCTTCAA
>JAYTLP010000024.1:0-9029 GCA_043729375.1 Myxococcales bacterium | reverse complement strand
GATGCCGATCCCGATCGCCACGCCGATCCCCGCCACCACCGTCGTCATGTCCATGTCGTTCCTCCAGGTCGCTTCGTGACACGAGTGCTTTCAAATTGCACTACGCTGGCGGAATGCTCGCCGCCGCGAAGGAGAAGGCTCGCTGACCATGTGGCGCGGGCTCGTCGTTCTCGCGCTCTTCGACGGGGGCGGCGAGCTGCTCGCCCACGCGGGCGTCCCCCTCCCGGGCCCGGTCCTCGGGATGGCGGCGCTGCTCGCGACGCTCGTGCTCGTCCGCAAGCAGGTGGCGGTTCTCGACGACGCCGCCGACTTCTTGCTGCGCCACCTCATGCTGTTCTTCGTGCCGGCCACCGTGGGGGCGGTAGCGCTGGTCCCCTCGCTGCGCCAGACGCTGGTGCCGATCGGGGTCGCGATCGTCGGCAGCACGTTGCTCGGGCTCGTGGTCGCCGCAGCCGTCTTCCAGCGCCTCGCCCGGTCGCGGCCATGAGCGTGTGCCTCGAGGCGGCGACGTGGACCGCGGCCACCATCGGAGTCTACGCGTGCGCACGTAGGCTCTACCTCCGTGGGCGCGCGCACCCGCTGCTCAACCCGGCGGTCTCGACTGCGCTCGTGCTGTACGCCGCGACGCGCGTGCTTGCGGTGTCGTTCGTCGAGTACAGGCAGTCGACCCGGCCGCTCGCCTTCCTGCTCGGCCCCGCGACGGTCGCGTTCGCCGTGCCGGTGTACCGGCGTCTGGTCGAGCTCGAGAAGGCGCTGATGCCGGCGCTCTGTGCCATCGTCGCCGGCTCGCTCACCGCGGCCGTGAGCGCGATGGCCATCGCCCGCGCGCTCGGTGCGCCGACGCTCATCGTGCGCTCGCTCGCGCCGAAGTCGGTGACCACGCCCATCGCGATGGCCGTCTCGTCGTCGGTGGGCGGCAGCCCCGAACTGACGGCGGGCTTTGTCCTCTTCACCGGCGTCGTCGGCGCGCTCGTCGTCCCCGCGCTGTTCGTGCTCCTCGGGCTCTCCGATCGCCGCGCGCGCGGCATCGCCGCCGGCATCGCCGCGCACGGCTTCGGCACGGCGCGGGCGCTCGTGCTCGGCGAGGTGGAGGGTGCGTTTGCGATCCTCGGGATGGGCCTCTCCGGCCTCTTCGTCCCGATCGTCGTGCCGCTGCTCGTGCGACTGTTCTGACGCTCAGCCGTGGAACACGCGCGACTCGGAGATGAGGCCGCGCCGCGAGACGACCAGCACCTCGGCGACGAGCAGGTCGGGCTCCCCCGGGTTCTCGCGCCGGTACTCCATGATCACACGGTCTCTCATTGCGGTGAGGTGCAGCGGCTCGTAGCGCAGCAAAGGCAGGCGGGCCAGCGCGTCGGCCCACCAGCGCCGCAGCGCCGCCACGCCGCGGAGCTGGCCGAGCGTCGCCGGCTCGCGGTCTCGCAGCTTCGGGCTCGTATGCACCGCATCCGGCTCGTAGAGCGCGAGGAGAGCGTCCAGGTCGTGCGCGTTGAACGCCGCGAGCCAGGCCTGCGCGAGCTCGACGAGGTCCGTCGGTGAATCGAGCGCGAGTCGGACCAGCTGATGCACGTTATCGGGTGCGTCGAGGTGCGAGCTGTCCGTGACCCACTCGTGCTTCCCGAACTCTCCGTTCGAGACCACCTCCGTCGAGTCCACGTCGGCCACGAACGCGAAGTTCATGTGCAGGCCCTTGCTCCCCGCCGGATGCTCCTCGTAGCCGATGAGTCCGCGCGGTGCACCGTCGAGCAAAGGCAACCGCGTGAACCGACCGTGAAGCCCCGTCTCCTCGAAGAGCTCGCGACTCGCGGCCTCGAGCGGGGTCTCGCCCGGCTCGAGCTCGCCTCCGACGGGGAGCCACCGCTGCAGCCGCTCGTGCGCAACGAGCAGTACGCGACCCGCGTGGCGGGCGAAGATGGCGACGGAGAACGCACGACGATCGGGCATGGTGGGGCACTTTACGGCTGGTACGCGCGGCGGGGACGAAGAAGTCAGGTACCGAGCGCGTACAGCCGGGCGAGGCGGCTCCCCGGATTCGCGAGCAACACCGACGGCGCGCCGCGCTCCACGATGCGCCCGGCCGACAGCACGATCACCTCGTCGAGGCTGCGCACGAGCGCGAGGCGGTGCGACACCACGAAGCTCGTGCGGCCGCGACACAGCGCATCGAGCGCGGGCAGCAGCGCGGCTTCGGTCTCCACGTCCAGCGCGGAGGTCGGCTCGTCGAGCACCACCAGCACCGGGTCGCGCAGGAACAGGCGCGCGAGCGCGACGCGCTGGCGCTGGCCGCCCGACAGCTGACCACCGCGATCGCCCGCCATGGTGTCGTAGCCGCGCTCGAGCTCGCGGATGAATCCGTCTGCGCCCGCGCGCACCGCGGCATCCGCCACTTCCTCGTCGGTGGCCTCCGGTCTGCCGAGGCGGATGTTCTCGCGCAGGCTGGCATTCCACAGGAAGGCCTCCTGGCTCATGAGCGCCATGCGGCGGCGGAGCGCGCGACGGTCGATGGCACGACCGTCGTAGGTGATGCGGCCGCTCGTCGGCGCATGGAAGCCGCACACGAGGTCGAGGAGCGTGGACTTGCCGGCGCCGCTCTCGCCGATGACGCCGACGCGGGTGCCGGGCCGGAGCGACAGCGTGATGTGCTCGAGGATCGCGCGCTCTGCGCCGGCGTAGCGGAAGCCGACGTCCTCGAGCGCGATGTGCCCGGTCAGCGTGATGTCGACGAGCCCGCTCGTGGCCTCGACCTCGTCCGAGTCGAGCAGCGCGAACAGCGACTCGGCGCCTGCGCGGGCCGAGATCCACTCGGTCCACGCACCCGCGACTGCCGAGATCCCGCCCTGCACGAACGCGAGCAATCCCACGAAGCCGACGAGCTGCCCGATCGTGACGGTGCCTTCGAGCGTCATCCAGCCGCCGACGCACCACACGAGGATCGGCATGTACTCGTGTGCCATCTGGAGCCCGAGGCTGGCCCAGGTCATCGCGAGCCCGGCCTCGAGGCCCGCGGCCCGGACCCGCTCGATGCTGACGTGCATGCGGTCGCGCTCGTAGTCGTCGTTGCCGAGCCCGCGCACGTGCCGCATCGAGCCGACCAGCTCGGTCACGCGCTCGGCAAAGCTCTCCCCGGTGTCGCGCACCTTCGCGTGGAGCAGATCGAGCCGGCGGCTCATCGCGCGGATGACGAGCGCCTGCATGGGCAGCATGAGCGCGGTGAGAAGCGCGAGCCGCACGTTGAGGACCAGCAGATAGACGAACGTGGCCACCCCGAGCATCACGCCCGGCACGAGGCTGCGCGTGATCTGGCTCAGGAACGCCTCGATGCGCCCCATGTCGACGGTGAGCTTGTTTGCAGCTCCGGCCGCACCGTTGCGCGTGAACCAGCCGATGGACAGCCGCTGCAGCTGATCGACCACGAGCCGCCGGAGCTCTGCCGTGGTGGTGCGCGCGACGCGCTGGCTCGCGCCGAAGGCCCGCACTGTGAACCACCCGTGCAGCGCCCACAGCGCGAGGTTGGCGAGCGCGAATGCGACGATGAGGAGCAGGCTCGTGTGTCGCGAGCGCGTGGCCGGCGGGTGCAGCACCCCGTCGATGAACCACGTCACGCCCGCGGTGAACGGGATGAACGTGAGCGACTGCAGCGACTGGTACAGCGCCGACCAGCCGAGCTCCCGTCGCTGTTTCAGCGTGAGCGCGACCAGCCTGCGACGCGCGCTCAGGGCCTCGGCCATGTCCAGTCCCGGTCCTCGGCGCGGTCCTCACCGTGCGTGTGCGCGTATCGCACGGCTTCGATGATGGTGTCGCGCAGCAGCTCCTTGACGTGCGCGCCTGCCACCTGGAGGTGCGGCACGCGGTCGATGACATCGATGGCGAGGTGGAAGCGGTCGACGTCGTTCACGATCGCCAGCTCGAGCGGCGTGTTGATGTTGCCCTTCTCCTTGTAGCCACGCACGTGGATGTTGTGGTGGTTGGTGCGGCGGTAGGTGAACTTGTGGATGAGCCACGGGTAGCCGTGGAAGACGAAGATGACCGGCTTGTCCTTCGTGAACAGCGAGTCGAAGTCTCGATCGGACAGCCCGTGCGGGTGCTCGCTCTCCGGCTGCAGCCGGTAGAGGTCCACCACGTTCACGAAGCGGATCTTCAGATCGGGGAAGTGCTGCCGCAAGAGGGCCACGGCGGCGAGCGCCTCCTTCGTCATGATGTCGCCGGCGCTGGCCACCACCACGTCGGGCTCGTTGCCGTCGTCGGTGCTGGCCCAGTCCCAGATGCCGATGCCCTTGGTGCAGTGGCGGACTGCCTCGTCCATGTCGAGGTAGACGAGGTGCGCCTGCTTGTCCGCCACGATGACGTTCACGTAGTCGCGCGAGCGCAGGCAATGGTCGGCCACGCTGAGCAGGCAGTTGGCGTCGGGCGGCAGGTAGATACGCGTGACGTCCGCGCTCTTGTTGCTGACCACGTCGAGGAAGCCCGGGTCCTGGTGTGTGAAGCCATTGTGGTCCTGCCGCCACACCAGCGACGAGATGAGCAGGTTGAGCGACGAGATCGGCGCGCGCCAGTCGAGCTCTAGCTTCGACTTCTCGAGCCACTTCGCGTGCTGGTTGAACATCGAGTCGATGATGTGGACGAATGCCTCGTAGGTGCTGAGGATCCCGTGGCGCCCGGTGAGCAGGTACCCCTCGAGCCATCCTTCGATCGTGGTCTCGCTCAGCATCTCCATCACGCGGCCGTCGGCCGAGAGCTGGCCTCCGTCTGCGTCCGACGGGAGCGTCGCCGCGAGCCATGTCTTCTTGGTGACGTCGTAGAGGTCCTGCAGACGGTTGGACGCGTTCTCGTCGGGCGAGAACACGCGGAAGGTCTTCATGTTGCTGCGCATCACGTCGCGCAGCAGCTTGCCGAGCGCCTCGGTGGGAGATACCAGCTTCACGCCGGGCGCCTCGATGGCCACGGCGTAGTCGCGGAAGGCCGGCATCCGCAGCGGCACGAGCAGCTTGCCTCCGTTGGCGTGAGGGTTGGCGCTCATGCGACGAGCACCGCGCGGGGCGAGCGCGCGCAGGTCCTCGCGCAGCCGGCCGCGGTCGTCGAACAGCGTCTCGGGCTGGTAGCTGCGCATCCACGCCTCCACCTGCCGCAGGTGCTCGGGGTTCTTCTTCACGTCGGGGACGGGCACCTGGTGCGCGCGCCAGCTGCCCTCTACCTGGTGACCGTCCACCACCTTCGGCCCCGTCCATCCTTTCGGGGAGCGCAGGATGATCATCGGCCAGCGCGGGCGGCTCGCCGTGCCCGAGTCGCGCGCCGACTTCTGGACCGCGCGGATCTCGGCGACGCAGCGGTCGACCGCCGTGGCCATCGCCTCGTGCATGAGCGCGGGATCGTCACCCGCGACGACGATGGGCGACCAGCCGTAGCCACGGAAGAGCTGGTCCAGCTCCTCCTCGGTGATGCGCGAAAGCAGGGTGGGGTTGGCGATCTTGTAGCCGTTGAGGTGCAGGATCGGGAGCACGGCGCCGTCGCGCACGGGGTCGAGGAACTTGTTCGAGTGCCACGAGGTGGCGAGCGGCCCGGTCTCGGCCTCCCCGTCGCCGACGACCACGCTGACGATGAGGTCGGGGTTGTCGAACGCCGCGCCGAACGCGTGCGACACGCTGTAGCCGAGCTCGCCGCCCTCGTGGATCGAGCCCGGCACCTCCGGCGTGCAGTGGCTGCCCAGCTGGCCCGGGAACGAGAACGCGCGAAAGAGGGCGAGGAGGCCTTCCTCGTCCTGGCTCTTCTCCGGGTAGACCTCCGAGTACGTCCCTTCTAGGTAGCAGTGCGACAGAACCGCGGGCGCGCCGTGACCCGGCCCCGACAGATAGATCATGTCGAGGTCGTGCTTCACGATGGCGCGGTTGAGATGGACCCACGTGAATGTCTGCCCCGGATCCGAGCCCCAGTGACCGAGCAGCCGGGCCTTCGTGTGCTCGGGCAGGAGCGGCTCGCGCAAGAGCGGGTTGTCCCGCAAATAGATCATCCCCGCGCAGAGGTAATTGCAGGCACGCCAGTACGCGTCCATCTTCGAGAGCTCGTCGGCTGTGAGCGTCATGGGGTCCTTTGTGGGTGGAGAGCGCGAATGAAGAACGACGGCCCGGTGCTGGTGATCAACGCAGGCTCTTCGTCGCTGAAGCTGGGGCTGTTCGCGCAGCGCGGTGACGACGTGGTCGCGCTGTGGGAAGCGAACGTGGAAGGATCTGCCTCGGGCGAGGCGCTCGTCCAGGGTACGCGCGGGATGGTTGCAGAAGTGCACAATCCCGTCGGGATCGTCGCGCACCGGATCGTCCACGGGGGCCCGACGCTCCTCGAGCATCGGCTCATCGACGCCGATGTGACGGCGGCGCTACGCGAGAGCGCCGACTTCGCGCCGCTGCACGTGCCCGTGGCACTGCGACTCATCGATGCTGCCGAGCAGCTGTTCGAAGGGGTGCCCCAGGTCGCGTGCTTCGACACCGCCTTCCATCGCACGCTACCCGAGCTTGCGCGCAGGCTGCCGATCCCGCAGCGCTGGCACGAGCGCGGCGTCCGTCGCTACGGCTTCCACGGCCTGTCGTGCGAGTCGATCGTGCATCGGTTCGGGGCGGACCTTCCGGGCCGCACCATCGTGGCACACCTCGGATCCGGAGCGAGCGTCACGGCGCTCCTCGACGGCAAATCGGTCGACACCTCGATGGGCCTCACGCCGACCGGCGGCATCGTGATGGGCACGCGCACCGGCGACCTCGACCCCGGCGTGCTCGTGTACCTGATGCGCCAGGGGCTCGACGTCGACGCGATCGAGCAGCTCGTCGATCACGAGTCGGGTCTCGCAGGCCTCGCGGACGGCGAGCACGACATGCGCAAGCTGGAGGCCGACCCGCGCCACGCGCTCGCCATCACGGTGTTCACCGCCAGCATCAAGAAGACCATCGCAGCCTACGCGGCGGTCCTCGGCGGCGTCGACCTGGTGGTGTTCACCGGCGGTATCGGCGAGCACAGCGCCGGCGTGCGGCGCGACGTCTGCAGCGGGCTCGGGTGGATGGGGGTGCAGCTCGATCAGGCGCGCAACGAAGCGCACGCGCACGAGATTGCGAGCGGCGCGGTGCGCGTCTGCGTCGTCCCCAGCGAGGAGGACGCGCAGATCGCACGGCGCGCGTTCGAGGTGATCGCGACCGCTACTTCATCTTGAGCGGAAGGCCCATCTCCGTCACGAGGTGCTGGGCGCCGTCGAGGTGCTCCATCGTCCAGATCATGTAGCGGGCGTCGACGTGGATGGTGCGGGTCGTGCCACCGTTGAAAACGACGTCCGACGCGATGCCTTCCTTGTTGCCGTCGAACGCGAGGCCCACGAGCTCGCCCTTGCCATTGAGCGTGGGGGAGCCCGAGTTGCCGCCCGTGATGTCGAGGTCGCTGAGGAAGTCGATGGCCAGCTCACCGCCCAGCGTCGGGTCGGCGTAAGGACCGTACTCGTGCGCCTTGACGGCCGCGAGCAGCTTCGACGGAGAGTTGAAGGGCTCCTTGCCCGTCTCCTTGGCGACGATCTGCGAGGCCACCGTGAACGGGCGATCGGCCTGTGCATTCGACTCGGGCCGCAGCGAGCGCACGGTGCCGTAGGTGACTCGCAGCGTGCTGTTGGCGTCCGGTGCGAGGACGCCACCGAGGACCTCCCGCATGGCGTCGGTGTATGCGGGCACGAGGATTGCGAGCTCGCCCGTGCGCGCATCGGCTTTCTGCTCTTCCGCCTTGAACACCGGCCAGATGCGCAGTGCGGCCTCCATGAACGGGTCCTTGACGGCCTCGAGTGACTGGACCGTGGCGTGCTGGAGGAGGTCGGTGCGCAGCTTCTCGTCCTCGAGCTTCTGCGCGCCGTACCAGCCGTCGATAGTCTTGTCGATGAACGCCGCGTCGATACCGGTGCTCTTCTTGACGCCGAGCAGCGTCGCGAGCCAGGGTCGCTCCGCGGCCGGCACCTGCAGCGCGCGCACGAGCGCGAGCCGAAACTCTGCGCGATCGAGCACGCGGTCGTAGCGCTTGGCGAACGCCTTCTGGCCGGCGAGCGCGCGGGACATGTCGCGGTCCTGGTAGCCCGGCTTCCGCTCGGCGTCCTTCCTGGGTCGCTCGGAGGCGAAGTACTTGAGCTGTAGCGCCGTCGACAGCAGCTGCGACTCTCGCAGCGCGGTCGTGCGGTCGTAGTCCACGCGCGCGGTGCGGCGCTGCTCTGCGAGGATGACCTCCATCTTGTCGACGGCCGCCTTCTGCGCCTCGTGCCCCGGCTGCGCGACGAACGCCTTCACCTGCTCGTCGAGGGCGTCCTTGCGCGCGAGCAGGTCGCCCTTCTTCATGTTGGCGAGGATGCCCTCGTACTTCTCGAGACCGTTCTGCACGAACTGCTTCGCGACGCTGGCCTTGATGCCCGTCTCGCCCGGATCCTTGAGGTGCTGCTCGGCGAGCGCATAGCGCCCGCGCAGGTCCTCGATGACGTACGGGTAGGTCCAGTCGATGTCCTGGTGGACCTCCGAGGCCGCCGCCATGCGGCTCGTGCGACCGGGATAGCCCGTGACCATCACGAAGTCGCCGTTCCGCAGGCCCGCCGTGGTGACCTGAAGGTGGTGAGCGGGCTTGTACGGGACATTGTCGGTCGAGAAGTCGGCGGGCTTGCCGTCCTTGCCGACGTACGCGCGGAAGTACGACCAGTCGCCGGTGTGACGCGGCCACTCCCAGTTGTCGACCTCGCCGCCGAAGTCACCGACGGAGCGCGCGGGCGCATACACCACTCGAATGTCGCGGAGCTCGATGGACTCGATGAGCTGATAGAGGCCGCCGCGGAAGAAGGTGGCGACGCGGCAGCGCGTGCCGGGGCGATCCTTCTCGCAGGCAGCGGTGAGAATCTTGTCGCGCTGCTCCATCTCGAGGTTGCGCGCGGCGCCGTTCTTCAGCTTGTCGAGGCCGTCGCGCATCTCGTGCGTGACGTCCTTGTAGGACTGAACGACGAGCACCCGCTGCGTCGGGCCGGCCGGCTTCTCGTC
>JAYTLP010000023.1:0-9439 GCA_043729375.1 Myxococcales bacterium | reverse complement strand
GATCTGCGAGAGCTGGTCGGGCTTGATGGTGAGCCCGAAGATCTTGTCCTGGTCGATGGCGAACAGCTCCTCGGGCGCGGGGATGCCGAGGACGAGCGGCACGTTCGAGACCTTGTAGCCCTTCTGCGCGAGAAACGTCGACAGCGGCGTCTTCGACGTGCGACTGATGCCGACGAGCACGAGGTCGGCCTTGGGCAGGTTGCGCGGCTCCTTGCCGTCGTCGTTGCGGACGGTGAACTCGACCGCCTCGATGCGCCGGAAGTACTCGTCGGAGATGGTGTGCAAGAGGCCCGGGACGCCGCGCGGCTGCTGGGAGAGGAAGCCGGCGAGCTTGGCCATGAGCGCGCCGATGAGGTCGACCGAGTCGACGTTCTCGTCCTCGCACAGGTTGCGCAGGATCTCGCGGTGCGCGTTCGACACGACGGTGAACACGACGAGCGCGTGCTGCGTCTTGGCGCGGTTCACGATGGCCCGCATCTCGGCCTCGAGGCGCACGCGCGTGTACATGCGGATCTGCACGGGCACGCCGGAGAACTGCAGCAGCGCGGCGCGCACGACCTTCTCGGCCGTCTCGCCCGTGGCATCGGAGATGACGAAGACGAGGCGGTTGTCGGGGTCGTCGCTCATGCAACCACCGGGAGGCTCCGTCGAGGAGAAGGCTGTGCCGCCGCGTGCGCTCTCACGCGCGGGCACTCGGGATCGGGGGCGTCGAGGCGTCCCGCCACGTGCAGGCTGACCACGCGACACCCGCCGCGACACAGCGCGAGGTACTCGCAGCTCGCGCACGGCTGCTCGGCCGCGCGCCACGTGCGGAAGGGGCCGAAGGCGTCGTCCTTCTGCCAGTAGTCGGCGAGGTCGCCGAGCTTCGCGACCGAGCCCTCGGGCGGCGGCGCGAAGCTGCAGGCCGTGAGGCGGCCGTCCGCCTTGGCGCCGACGAGGTGATCGCCGCCCGCGCAGCCGTAGATGGACAGAAAGCGGAGGAGGCGTGGCGGCGGCTTGCGGTGCGCGATGAACGGCACGAGCGAGCAGTCGAGCCGCACGCGCAGCCGGTGCCGCACCGAGAGCCACAGCACCTTGGGCAAGAGCTCCTCGCCCTGCGCGTCGGTCATGCGCTGCGCCTCGTAGTCGCGCCGGCCGCGACCCGACGGCTTGAAGCGCAGCAGCTCCACCTGGGAGACGCGGCGCTTCTTCGCGTGCGCGAACAGCGCGGGCAGGTCGTCGTGGCTCGTGCGCGTCAGCACCGCGTTGATGCCGATGTCGGGGTGCACGCGGCGGAGCGCGACGAGCGCGCGATCGGCCCGCTCGAAGCCACCGCCACGGGTCGGGCCCCGCACGGCCGCGTACGTCGCACCCACGCCGTCGAGCGAGACGTTGATCTGCCCGAACAGAGGCGCCCAGCCGACGAGCCGCTCGAGCGTGGCGTCGTCGTAGAGGCCCGACGTGGTGAGGTTGGGGACGATGCCGCGCTCCCGTGCGTAGCGCGCCACCTCGCCGAGCCACGGCAAGGTGGCCGACTCGCCGCCGCCGAGCGCGAGGTGGAACACGCCCGCGTCCGCGAGCGCGTCGATGGACGCCTTCCATGCGGCCGCGTCGTGCTCGTGCGGCAGGCCGCCCGGCGTCGCCGAGGTGTAGCAGCCGGTGCAGCCCGCGTCGCAGTGGTTGGTGAGCTGGAGGTGAGCCTCGAGCGGCGCGGAGAGCGGCCGGTCGCCGAGCGCCTCGCCGGGCTCCGCGTCAGCCCATGCTGCGCCGCCCTCGTGACCGAGGGCGCGGGCGCGCGCCTCGTCGACGAAGACCAGCGCGGTGGGCGTCTCGAGCTGCACGATGCCGCCCCAGCGCTCGGCGCGAAACCGCCTCACGGTGGCGCACCGGGCTTGCGCCGGAGCAGCAGGGAGAAGATGGGCGTCAGCATCGCGATCGCGGAGACCCCGAAGAGCAGGAACGTGACGTCGACGCCGAGCGACGACGAGTTCGGGTTGTAGCCGAGCTTGGCTGCGAGGATGCCGTCGCCGCGGACGAGCCGCCGTATCCTTGCCTCGAGCCGCTTTCTCACGGGCCCAGGGTAGCGCAGATCGGCGCGCATAAAAAAAGCCCCCCGACCCGGAGGTCGGAGGGCTCTCTTCGACCCGAAGGTCAGCTTACTTGTTGGTGACGCAGGCGTTGATGGTCGCGCCGCAGGCCGAGGCCGCCTTGCTGTTCATGGCCGTCGAGCAATCCATGCTGGTGGCGTCCTTGCAAGCGGTGCCGAAGAGGAGGGCAGACGCCTCGGTGAGGCAGGTCTCGCAGACGCCGCCGGTCGAGACCGGGTTGCCGTTGACCTCGGTGAACGTGCTCTTCGCAAAGTCGATGCCGCACTTGTACGGCATGTCGAAGTCCGGGCCGACGCAGTAGAGCTGGTAGCACTGCACGGCCTTGTCGAAGAGCCCGGTGAACTTGCTGTTCGTGACCGTGGACTTGGCGTTCGCGTCGCACGTGTTCGTGACGCACGTCGCCGGATCCGGATCCGAGGCGTAGCAGCTGCTCTGGCAGTCGAGGTACGCCGAGCAGCTCAGCTGCGTGGTCTTGAGGTCGCCGGTGATCGCGTGGGCCATATCGCCGCTGCCGCCGTCCGTCTTGATGGTGGTCTTGGTGCCGCCGCCGCCGCAGCCGACAACCACGCCGCCGAGGAGGAGTGCCGAGGATGCCAAAGCAAAGATCGTATTACGCATGGGTAAAGCCTCCTGAAGGAATGGATCTGTCGAGTACAGGGGCCTTCATACAAGCGGGGTACCCCCCCGTAAAGGAAAAAATTCCGTCGCGCGGGAGTGCCCGACCTTGCTCGACTTTCCGCAGATGGCCTCGTGGGTCTGGTGTGACGTGGGTCGCGCGAATGGTGCTTTTGCCCGGCCGAGCTTTCTGCGTAGGATGCCGCCTTCATGGACGCGCCCCCTCCGTCGCACGGCGCGTTCGCGCGCCTGGTCTCCACGCCCGAGCGACAGCTCGCCTTCTTCGTGTGCGCCCTCGGCGCGATCCTCTACATCCCGTTCGCCGGCAACTACGGCATGTGGGACCCCTGGGAGACGCACTACGGCGAGGTCGCGCGCCAGATGCTCGACCGCAACGACTTCGTGAGCCAGTGGTGGCCGGGGTCGCCGACCGACCGCGTGGAGTTCTGGTCCAAGCCCGTCTTCACCTTCTGGCTCATGGCGCTCGGCATGAAGCTCTCGGGCATCGAGTGGCACCCGCACGCCGCCGCCGACGAGATGGTCACGAGCTGGCGCCCCGAGTGGGGCTCGCGCCTGCCCATGGTCTGCCTCGGCATCCTCGGCGCGTGGGCGATCTACGAGCTGGGACGGCGCCTCGCCGGAAAGCGCGTCGGCATGCTGTCGGCCCTCGTCCTGCTCACATCGTCGCAGTGGGCGCTCATCTCCCGGCAGGCGATGACGGACATCCCGTTCGTCGTGCCGATGACCGTCGCCCTCGCGCTCGCCGGCCTCGCGCTCATCCCGCCCGACAGCGAGGCCGAGCTGCCGCGTCGCACGCGTCGGTTCGGCGCGCGCACGCTGTCGTGGCCGGATGCGCCCGCGTTCCGCGTGCTGTGCTGGATGGTCGCGTTCCTCGTCGTGCCGCAGCTCGTGGTCATCTCCGCGCAGCTGACGCTGTCGCTGCACGTCGGCAGCGCCACGCTGCACATCATCGGGCTCGTGCCAATGCTGCCGTACTGGGTCGCGCTGCTCGGGGGCCTCTACTGGTGCAGCCGCGCCGTCAACAACCGGCAGCTGTACCTGTTCGCGGCCTACGTGCTGTGCGGCATCGCGTCGCTGGCGAAGGGGCCCGCGGGCCTCGCGATCCCGGCCATCGTGATGGTCGTGTACCTCCTCGTCACCGGCCGCCTGGCAGATGTGTGGGAGAAGCTCGAGCTGCCGCGCGGCCTGTTGCTCTACGCCGCGACGGCGGTGCCCTGGTACCACGCGATGCTCATCCGCCACGGCGTGCCATTCTGGCGCGAGTTCATCGGCGACAACTACGTGAACCGCGCGGCCGGCCGGCACGGCGATCGCGGCACCTTCGAGTACTACCTCCAGTACATCGGCTACGGCATGTTCCCGTGGTCGGGCTTCGTGGCCGTGGGCAGCTTCTCGGCGTTCGCCTTCATGAAGGGCAAGAGTACCCGCGCCCGGCTCGCGATGTTCGCCACCGTGTGGTCGCTGGTCGGCTGGGTGGTCGTCACGCTCGTGAACACGAAGTTCCACCACTACATCCTGCCGGCGCTGCCGGGCCTCGCGATCCTGGCGGCGCTCGCCATCGACGAGCTCGTCGAGCGCCCCACGCTGCTGCTGCGCGCCGGCATGCTCCTCGTCGGGGTGCCCGTGACGCTGCTGTGCGGGCGTGACCTGGCGGCGTACCCCGCCCGGCTCATCTGGATGTTCAACTACGACTACGTGAACATGCCCGTCACGGGGCGCCCGTGGCCGCTGGCGAACGTGTACGGCGATCGCTACGAGTACGGCACGCAGCTGCTGGTCCTCTCCTGCCTCGTGACGCTGGCGACGCTGCTCGTCGTTCTGTGCGCGCGCGCGAAGCCCGTGGGGCCGGTGGTGCCCGTGGACGACGAGGGGCCGTACCGCTCGACGCCGCCGCAGGAGATCCCGCGCGTCGATACGCGTCGCTGGCTGCTCGCGCTCCTCGGCGTGCTGGCGCTGCTCGGAGTTGCCATCGCCTGCGGACCTGCGACTCCGCGCGGTGCGGCGCCGGTCATCCCGCGCTGGCTGTGGCTCGCGCCCGTCGCGTGCATGCTGCCCATCGTGTGGGCCTATGCACGCACGCTCGCGGGGACTGCTTCGGGTGCGATGCGCGGGGCGCTCGGCATGCTCGCGCTCCTGGCCGCCGTGTGGACGGGCTTCGTCGTCGACAAGGTGCTCGTGGAGCTGTCGCCGCACTGGTCGCAGAAGCACGTGATCGCAGCGTACTACTCGCATCGCACCTCGCCCGACGAGAAGCTCATCGCGTGGCAGCTCTACTGGCGCGGCGAGAACTACTACACGAAGAACGCCATCTACGACAATCCCGACGTCAACGAGCGCACCGCCTTCCTCGGCGACCACAACCTCGAGAAGATGCAGAAGTGGTTCGCAGCCCACCGCGGCAAGCGCGTCTTCTTCGTGGTCGAGCGCGCCCGCTTCGAGTCGCTGCGCGGCACGCTGCCGCCCGAGTGCAAGAGCTCGCTCACCATCGTCGACGACACCAACAACAAGCTCTATCTGGCCGTCGCGCAGCTCTAGCGCTCCACGCGTCACAGGTCCGGCGGGAGCATCTCGGCTTCCACGATGCGGTCGAGGCGGTACGGACGTTCGACATCGCGATCGAGGTCGTGGCACCAGAGCACCGTCGTCGAGCGCTCGAGCAGGATCTGCACGATGCGGACGCGCCTCACGTCCTCGGCGTGGTCCTGCGCGCGGAACCGGATGCGCAGCGCGCTGCTCGAACCACGCCTGCTCGACGTGGACAGCGCGGCGCGCACCTTGTCGAGCGCGGTCGCCAGCGTCGACGTGAACGGCAGCAGCCGGAGCTGCTCCGCGTGGCGGCCGAGCGTGAGCAACAGCGCGGCTTCACGCGGGTTGAAGTGGAGGGGCGGCAGCGTGTACGCACGATCGAGCGCGTAGCCGCCGCGTCCGCAGCCACGGGGAGGTGCGCCTCGCGCAGCGAGTCGAGGTCGCGGTAGATGGTCCGCATCGTCACCTCGAAGCGCTCGGCGAGGTGCGCGGCGGTGACGCCGTTGCGACGACCGCGAAGGTACCCGGCGATCGCGAACAGGCTGGCCTGCCGTCGCCCGGGGTCCGGCAAGATGATCTCCAGCGCCGCAAACCGCGGCGAAGCCCACAGGAGAATCCCGTGAACACGGCGCGCGCCCGATGGCCGTCTTCGCGTACACGCAGCCCCGCGTCTCCGGCGCGCTCGTGAAGGATCAGCGCAGGCCGTCGATGGACGGCGCCATCGTCCTCCTCGACGCCGACGGCAAGCTCGACGCCCGCCTCGGTCGTGTCGGCACGGATGGCGGCGAGGTGGTCGTCGGCAAGACCGACATCGGACCGGACGAAGGCAACCTCATCGGCCTCCACGCGGCGTGGAGCCAGCCGCTAGCGGTCAGGCCCCATCGTGACGGTCTCGACGACGAGCTGGGTGAGGTCGGTCATGCGGACGACGACGAACGCGAGCGCGGCTACCGCGACGACGGACGCCAGCGCGGTGAGCACGCTCCGGCGTGTGTTCTGCGCGGCGCCGGCGAGCCAGAGGAGGACGACGCTGCCGGCCGAGATGATGCCGACCGCGGCCACGATGGCGCGGTTCCGCGAGATCGCACCGACGACGAACAGCAGCGCGACGGGCGCGATGAAGCGCACCTCGGTCGGTGGCGGCCACAGCGTCTTGCGCCCGCGCCAGCCGACGAGCGTGACGAACAGGACGAGCCACGCGATGGCAGCCTCGCTGATGCGTCGCAGGCGGCGCGCGTGGACGAGGCCCGCGCGTCCGTCTTCGGCGGCGAGCTTCGCTACGAGGTCGGTGCTCCGGTCGAGCGCGTCGTACAGCGTGGTCGCGGCGGCGAGCTTGCCGCGCCGGAGCTGGAGCTCGGCCTCGGCTCTGAGCGCGCGCGCGGCAGTGCTGGCGTCGCCATCGTGGCGCGCTGCCTCGTACTCGCGCACGGCCTCGTCGAACGCGCCGCTCTCCTCGGCCGCGTGCCCGAGCCACTCGTGCGCGCGGCAGGCGAGATGGAGCTGGCGGTTCGCCTCGACGAAGCGCATCACGGCGACGCGCGCCTCGCGGGAAGGCGGACGCGGCGTCTCGTCGAGGAGTCGCGTGAATGCCCCGAGGCTCGCGATGTCTCCGTCGCTCACGCCGGCGACCTCGCGCTGCAGTGCCGCGACCCGCGCGCGCGCGCGCGGTGCCGCACGGCCCTCGGGGTGCCTGTCGACGAGCAGCTTCCAGCACGCGAGTGCCGCAGCCGGGTCGTAGAGGCGGCTCTCGTACAGCCCGGCGGCCTCGGCGAGCGCATCGGCGGCGAGCCCGTCGTCGGTGGCCGTGTTCGCGTAGGCTCGCAGCGCGACCGCGGCCTCGGCCAGCTTGCCCTGCCCCTCGAGTGCGATCGCGGCCTCGAAGCGGTCGCCGTCGTCGGCGCGTGCGGATCCCGCGAGCGTCCACGCGAGCACCAGGGCAGCGAGGACGCGCACGTCGCGGCTCAGATCGGGACGACGCCCACCGCTTCACTCGGCTCGACGGAGAGCAGCGAGCGGACATCGGGGGGCAGGTGGATGAGGCTGCGACCGTCGATGCGGAAGCGGCCGCCCGTCGCCTGGAAGTAGGGCGCGCGCATCCGCTCGACCGCGACGAGGCCGAAGGGTCGACCCTCGTCGGCGCCCGAGGTGGCGTCCTTCACCGTGGCGCGGATGCTCTCGCGAACGAGCGTGATGTCGTCGGTGCGCGCGATGAAGTGCGGGCCGCCGTCGAACGGGTCGATGCGCTCGGCATAGTGGAAGCCGATGCGCCGCAGCATCGCCTCGACGCCCTTGGTCTGCGGACCCACCTGGCCGATCACGTCCTGCACCGCCTTCGGGAAGAGCGACAGACAGATCGGATCTTGCGGGAACAGCGCGCGGATGAACTCCTTGTTCGTCTGGGAGAGGCGGTCCGCCTCCTGGTAGCTCATGCCGGTGAAGTGGCGGCCGATGGCCTCCCACACGAGCGACGTGCCGTCGGGCTCGAGCGGCGGCAGGAGCTCGGAGATGACCTCGTCGCGGAAGTCGCCGCGGTGCATCGCGATGTAGAGGAAGCGCACGTACGAGAGCCACTTGCCGAGCGCGACCGCGTGGCGCCGGTACTCCGGCAGCAGCACGAGGCCGCCGATCTCCGTCGGGCCGACATAGTGGTAGCCGATGCGCAGGAGGCGGTGGGACTTGTGGATGTCGCGGGTCTCCGAGTAGCGCTCGTCCTCGAGCACGTCGAAGAAGATGTGCGGGGAGCGGCGCGTGCCGTGCTGCGCGTGGATCATCGACGTGCCGATGATCCGCTTCTGCTCCACGTCCTCGAGCACGAACAGGAACTCGCGCTCGAAAGGGTCGATGGTGCCGGAGAACGACTCGAGCGAGTGCTGGATGATGCGCCCCAGCACGGCGCGATCGTTCGGCAAGTTCACCGAGTTCAGGTGAGCCGCGACGGCATGGAGGCCGTCGAGATCGTCGAGCATGGCGTCGCGTAGGAGGAACATGTTCGGAGCCCCGAAAGTCCGGCAGCGCGCCCGGACCCTACAACGAGGCGTCGGAGACGAGCAAGGCGCGTCGCGTCATGGTGTCGCGGCCCCTGCGTCGGGCGGGCCGAGCGCGGGGACCGGCGTGCCGATGGTGTGGGCGAGCGCCGAAACGGTGTCGACGGCGGCCTTCACGGCCACCCTCGTGACGACGTCGAGCAGTGGCGTCGGCGTGGTGCGGTTCTCGAGCAGGTAGTCGTACGAGATGACCTTGATGGGCGGCTCACCCGCCTTCGTGCGGCGCTCGTTCTCCGCGTCGAGGTCGTCGAGGATCTTCGGGAGGGCCGCGATGGTGGCGCCCTGCACGTCGTGCATGAGCAAGATCTGCCGGCCGTGCATGTTGCGGAACGAGGCCTTCACGACGGCCTCGATCTTCGCGGCGTCCTTGAGGCGCCAGTCCTGCGGGTCGATGTCCCAGCCGATGGGGCGGATGCCGAGGTCGTGGAGCGTCTTGGCGAGCGTCGGGCAGTGCGCGCCGTACGGGGTGCGGAACAGGTACGGCGGCTGGCCGAGCGCGTCGGCGATGAGCTTGCCGTTGCCCTCGACCTCCTCGACGATCTTGCTCTCGTTGGTCTTGTTGCAGAGGAACAGGTGGTGGACGGTGTGGTTGCCCACCATGTGCCCGCGCCGGATCACCTCGCGCAGGAGCTCGCGCGACTTCTCCGCCGCCGCCGACTTGCCCTGGAGATGCACGCCGCAGACGAAGAACACGGCCTTGTAGCCGTGCTTGTCGAGCAGATCGAGGACCTTCGGCGTCTTGTCGAGCGCCGGACCGTCGTCGAAGGTGAGCAGCAGCTCGGGCGCGGAGCTCTCGGGCTTGGGCGAGTCACCGCCGGTGCCGCCGCCCTCGAATCGCTGGTGGTCACGCGGCGGGCCGAGCCTGGGTGCAGCGACGTGCTCGGCGTGTGGCGCGGGCTTGTGCGCGGGCCTGCGATGCGGCCGCGCCCCGGCGACCGCTCCCGATATGCACGGCGCGAGGCTGCACAGGGCAACAGCGGCGAGCCAGGATCGGGAGCGGCTGTACACGTTGGCGTGAGGCTAACACCGCGCTCCCGACGAGCAACTTTGCCTCGTCGGAAGCGCGGGACGGCTGACTGTCTAGAACGGAATGTCGTCGTCCGACGGAGGCGGACCGAAGTCCTCGCCACCGCCACCGCCACCGCC
>JAYTLP010000022.1:0-25201 GCA_043729375.1 Myxococcales bacterium | reverse complement strand
TGTAGAGCACGAAGGCCGGCGCGTCCTGGTGGACGTCCGCGGGCCGGGGCACCTGCTCGGCCGCACGCACGAGCGCGTGGTAGTCGCGCTGACCGGCCCGCGCACCACCGACGGCGAGCACCTCTCGCAAGGTCGGCACCTCCATGCGGATGAGATCGACCGTGCCGGCGAGATCGGCGCTCGCCACGACGGCGACCGCCCCACAGTCGAGGAGCAGATCGCGCAGCTCGATGGTCCGCAGCAAGATGCTGATGGGCACCGCGATCGCGCCGATGTGCATCGCGCCGAGCATCGCCGCCGCTAGCTCCATCGAGTCGTGCAGCAGCAGCGCCACCGCCTCGCCCGGCTTCACACCGAGCGAGGCGAGCGCGGCGCCGGCGCGGCCCGCCTCGTCGGCGAGGGTCTCGAACGACCACACGCGCTTCGGCTCCCGCAGCGCGACGCGCGCGCCGAGCCCACGCCCGAGGGCGCGGTCGAAGAGTGACGTGGCGAGGTTTCCGGCCAACGTCGTCCAGCTTATCAGCGGCAGGCGAGGCTCGTAAGGCTGTAGGCGCGCGTGGGAGGTCCTGCGACAATGTACCCGTGCGTATAGGCGGCGGGACTCTCTCGGGACGGCAGCTCGTGGCCCCTGCCGGCGACGTCACGCGACCGACCTCCGACAAGGTTCGTCAGGCCATCTTCAACCGGCTCGTTCACGCCAACCTCGTCGACGATCTCGATCCCCTGGCCGGTCCGGTGCTCGACCTCTTCGCGGGCTCCGGCGCGCTCGGGATCGAGGCTCTCTCGCGCGGTGCGAGCCGCTGCGACTTCGTGGACGGCTCGGCGCACGCAATCGCCTGCATCGAGAAGAACCTCGCGGCCCTCGGGCTCGAGGCGCGCGGAGAGGTTCATCGCTCGCGCGTGGATGCGTTCTGCAAGCGCGCACAGCCGGGCTACACGCTGCTGTTCGCGGACCCGCCCTATGCGGAAGCGGGGCCGCTACTCGACCGGACGCTCGACGAGCTTCTCGCTCGCGAGGTGCTCGTCGAGGGCGCGCTGTGCGTCCTCGAGCACGCGGCGAGCCCCGCGCCCCGTGTCGTGACGGAGGCCGTCGAAGGCCTCGAGCTCCTCGATCAACGCGCGTACGGCCAGACGCTAGTCTCTTTCTCGCGTGTGCGACGTCGTGGTACCCGTAGACACCCATGAGTCGCGTCGCCATCTATCCGGGCTCGTTCGACCCGATCACGAACGGCCATGTCGACATCCTGCAGCGCGCACTCGTCCTGTTCGATTGCGTCGTCGTGGCGATCGCGAACAACGTGCGCAAGACCCCGCTCTTCACCGTCGAGGAGCGCAAGGACCACATCATCCGCGCTGTGCAGGGCGACGGTCGGATCGAGGTGGACTCGTTCGAAGGGCTGCTCGTCGACTACGTGAAGAAGCGCGGCTCACGCACCGTCGTGCGTGGTCTCCGCGCGCTCGCGGATTTCGAGTACGAGTTCCAGCTCGCACACATGAATCGTCGGCTCGGCGTCGACATCGACACCGTGTTTCTGATGACGAGCGAGAAGGACTTTTTCGTGTCCTCATCGCTCGTAAAGGAGGTCGCCCAGTACGGTGGCGACGTCCATGGCCTCGTACCGGCGCACGTAGAGGCGGCGCTGAAGACTCGAATGGGAGCTCGTCCGTGAAGATCTCTGAACGCATCCGTGCAATGAAGCCGTCGCTGACGCTGGCCGTCGCGGCGCGCGCCGACAAGCTCCGCCGTGAAGGTCACGATGTCGTGGCGTTCGGCGTCGGCGAGCCCGACTTCGAGACGCCCGCGTTCATCCGCGACGCGGTCATCGAGCAGCTCAAGACCGGCAAGGGGCTCGGCAAGTACACCGCGGTACCGGGCACCCCCGAGCTGCGCGCCGCGGTGGCCACCGAGCTCTCCGAGACCCATGGCGTGCCCTACACCGCCGAGCAGATCATCGTGTCGGCCGGCGCAAAGCACTCGCTCTACAACCTCTTCATGTCGATGCTCGACGACGGCGACGAGGTCATCGTGCCGACGCCGGCGTGGGTGAGCTACACCGACCTCGTCTCGATGGCGGGCGGCACGCCCGTGCTGCTCGAAACATCGCCCATCGACAGGTACCAGATCGACGCCGAGCAGCTCGGCCGCCTCGTCACACCGAGGACGCGCGCTGTCTTGCTCAACTCGCCATGCAACCCGACGGGCGCCGTGTACGACGAGGCCACGCTGCGCTCCATCTCGCAGGTGCTGCTGCGTCATCCGCACGTCATGATCGTCACCGACGACATCTACCGCAAGCTCGTTTACGGCGTGACGTGGGTTTCGATCCTGCGCGTGTGTCCCGAGCTCGCGGCGCGCACGATCGTCGTCGACGGCGTCTCGAAGACGTACGCGATGACCGGCTGGCGCATCGGCTACTGCGCGGGTCCCGTCGAGCTCGTGAAGGCGATGTCCACGCTGCAGAGCCAGTCGACCACCAACGCCGCCGCCATCGCGCAGGCGGCGGCCCTCGTTGCGCTCCGCGGCCCCACGGGCAGCGGCGCCGATCCCATCGAGGCGATGCGCGTGGAGTTCGACAGGCGGCGCCTCCGCATGGTCGAGCTGCTGTCCGCCATCGATGGCGTGAAGCTCACCGCACCGCGCGGCGCTTTCTACTGCTTCCCCGATCTGTCCGCCTTCATCGGCAAGGCGGGCATCGCCGACGATCTCGCGCTCGCCGATCATCTCCTCGACAAGGCGCGCGTCGCCGTGGTGCCCGGCTCGGGCTTCTATGCCCCCGGCTTCGTGCGGCTCTCGTACGCCACGTCGATGGAGCGCATCGAGGAGGGCTGCAGGCGCATCCGCGCGGCGCTCCAGGCGCTGGGCTGACCGATGCGGCGTCGCGACTTCCTCGGCGGCGTCGTCGGCCTGGTCGGCTCGGGCGCGGGTCTCGCGAGCGCGCTGCTGGCCGGCTGCGGCAACGGAACTCAGGAAGACGACACCGCCATCATCGGCGGCGGCCTCGCGGGGCTCACCGTCGCCTATCGGCTCGAGCAGGCCGGCATCTCGGCCAGGGTGTACGAGGGCTCGTCGCGCCTCGGCGGGCGTGTGCGCACCGATCGCGCGTCGTTCCTCGATGGACAGCACGCGGAGCTGGGCGGCGAACGCATCGACTCCACGCACGCGGGGATCCTCGCGCTGTGCCAGGAGCTCGGGCTCGACGTCGTCGACGCCGCGCCCACCGGCGCCAACCTGTATCCAGTCGGTGGCACGGTCCTCACGCAGGCGCAGGCCGACGCGGCGCTCGCGCCCATCGCAGACGCGCTCGAGGCCGCGCGCCCCCACGCCTCCGCGCTCGATGCGCTGTCCCTCGCCGCCTGGCTCGACTCCATCGCAGCGTCGGGCCCCGGCCGCACGCTGTTCGAGCGCGCCGCCACCGTGAGGTACGGCCTCGATCCGGACCAGCTCGGGATCTCGAACCTGCTCGTCCGACCGGTGTCCGATGCGCACCACCGCATCGCTGCCGGCAGTGACGCTCTCGTGGGCGAGCTCGCCGCAGCGCTGTCGCCGGACCAGGTCGTCCTGCGCCATCGTCTGCTCGCGCTGGCACCCCGCAGCGACGGGCGCTACCGCTGCACCTTCGACACGGGAGGGAACGCCGTCGACATCGTCGCGCGCCGCATCGTGCTCGCGCTGCCGTTCTCCACGCTGCGCAGGTGCGTGCTGTCCATCGACCTGCCGGCCGATCAGCGTCGGGCCATCGCCGAGCTGGGCTACGGCACGGGGAACAAGATTGCCTACGGCTTCTTCTCTCGCTTCTGGACCGACGCGGGCGACAGCGGCACCACGCTCACTGACCTCGGCTGGCAGGCGACCCGCGACGCGAGCGTCTCGCAGGCGGGCTCGTCGGGCATCCTCGTCAACGAGTTCGGCGGCCGGCGCGGCCTGGACAGCGCCCTCCACGACGCCAACTCCGGGCTGACGACGTTCGTGACCGAGCTCGACACCGTGATTCCCGGCGCCGTTGCGCAGGCCACCGGCATGTCGGCCAGCGCGGCGTGGCCCATCGCGCCATTTTCGCTCGGCAGCGCGTCGGCGCTCCTGCCCGGTCAGGCCACGGCCTTCGGCAGCTCGCTCGGGGCCGCATCGGGCAACGTTCACTTCTGCGGCGAGCACACGGCGGGCCCGCTGGCCGGTACGATGGAGGGCGCCGTGGCGTCGGCAGCGACCATCGCGATGCTGCTGTCCGCTTAGCGCGAAGGGCAGCGCAGCGTGAAGAGCGCGACCTCGCTCGGTGCACCCGCGCGAATCGGCACCGAGGAGGCACCGACGCCGCAGTTCACGTACAGGCGCAGGTCGTCGATGTCGTAGAAGCCCTTCAGGTACGGCGTGCCGAGGCGCTTGAAGACGTGCGCGGTGACCTTTGGTATGTGGACGTGCCCGCCGTGCGTGTGCCCCGCGAGCGCGAGGCCCGGACCGTAATCCGCCGCGTCGTCGGCGATCGAGGGAACGTGGGTCAGCACGATGCGGCTGCGCCCTTTTTTGACGCCTGCGAACGCGCGAGCCACGTCGTGGTGAGCGGTGACCGCGTCGTCGATGCCGACGACATCGAGCGGTCGGTCTCGTAGCGTCACGGTGGTGTGTTCGTTGGAGAGCACCACGATGCCGTTGCGCTCGAGCGCGGCCGTGACCCCCTTTGCGTCGGTCCAGTGGTCGTGGTTGCCGAGCACCGCAAAGGCGGGCACGTGCACGCCCCCGAGGATGGCGGCCAGCGGCGCAACGAACTTCGGGCTGTAACAGACGAAGTCGCCGGTGAGGAACATGAGGTCGGGCTGCTCGGCCTGCGCGAGCTCGAGCGCCCGACGGATGCGACGGTGCGGGGTGAGCAGCCCGACATGCAGGTCCGTCACGTGCGCTATCTTCACGCCGTCGTGCGCGGGGTCCAGCCCGGGCACCTCCACGTCGTGGCGAACGACGCATGGGCCACGTTTGTCCGCCCACTGGCTCAGCGATTCGGAGATCGCCCCCGCCAGCTCCGACGCTCGGCCCATGCGTCTAGGATGCGCCTCGCACGGGATCGCGCCACCGCCTTTTTCCGGGGATGATGTAGGTAGATGGCACAGCGAGCGACCAGCGTACGTCCGTGGGCCGATGAGGCCGTCCGCCGCATCGAGGCCGACGTGCAGCGCTCGAGCGACACGCACCTCATCCCCGTCCCGTTGCCGTGGGCCGGCCTCTCGCTCTACTTCAAGGACGAGTCGAGTCACCCGAGCGGGAGCCTGAAGCACCGCCTCGCGCGCTCCCTGTTCCTGTACGCGCTCGTGAACGGCTGGCTGCACGAGGGCTCCACCGTCGTGGAGTCGTCGAGCGGCTCCACCGCCGTGTCTGAAGCGTACTTCGCGCGGCTCCTCGGTTTGCCGTTCGTGGCCGTCATGCCGCGCAGCACCTCGCCGGAGAAGATCGCCGCCATCGAGTTCCAGGGCGGCCGCTGCCACCTCGTCGACGCGGCGGCGGACGTCTACAGCGAGTCGCACCGCCTCGCGCGCGAGCTCTGCGGTCACTACATGGACCAGTTCACGTTCGCCGAGCGGGCGACGGACTGGCGCGGCAACAACAACATCGCGGAGTCCATCTTTCATCAGCTCGAGCTCGAGCCCGACCCGGTACCACGCTGGCTCGTCGCGAGCGCCGGCACCGGCGGCACGCTCGCGACACTCGGTCGGTACGTGCGCTACTGCCGGCACCCGACGAAGATATGCGGCGTCGATCCCGAGCGTTCGGTATTCTACGACTTCTACACGAAGCGCGATCGCGGCCTCACGCGGCCCGACGGCTCCCGCATCGAGGGCATCGGGCGCCCGCGCGTGGAGGCGTCCTTTCTGCCTGACGTCATCGACGCGATGGTGAAGGTGCCCGACGTGTGGTCCATCGGCGCGATGGCCGCGCTGGGCAGGAAGCTCGGTCGGCCGGTCGGCGCCTCGACGGGCACCAACCTCGTGGCCGCGTTGCTCTGCGCGGAGGATCTGCGGAGCCGTGGCGAGCGCGGCTCCATCGTCACGCTGCTGTGCGATGGCGGCGAGCGCTACCGCCGCAGCTACCACGACGACGCGTGGCTCGCATCGACGGGCCTCGGCTGCACCGCGGAATGCGAGGCCGTCACGCGATGGCTCGACAGCGGAATCGCGCCGCCCGCACTACCGTTCGGCCGCGCGGGCGCGCTCTGCCAGGTCAGCCTGCAGCCTTGAACGCTGCCATGACGTCGTGCAGCAGCTTCACCGCCTCGGCGTGCGGACGCTGGAACGCGTTGCGGCCCATGATCGAGCCGAACGCCCCGCCTGCCGCCAGCTCCTTGACCTCGGCGAGCAGCGTCGCCGTGTCCTTGTTCTCTCCGCCGGAGAATATGACGATGCGCTTGCCGGCAAAGCAGCTCTGCACGACGTGCTTCACGCGCTCGGTGAGCGTCTTCGTCGGGATGGCGTACTTCTCGAAGACCTTCTTCGCCTCGTCCTGGTAGACGACGTCCTTGGGCGGCTTCACCTTGATGACGTGCGCGCCGAGCTGGCAGCCGATATGCGCCGCGTATGCCGTGATGTCGACGGCCTGCTCGCCCTCCTTCGCGAGGCCCGAGCCGCGCGGGTAGCACCACAGCACCGTCGGCAGACCGCAGTCCTTCGCCTCGGCGATGAGCTCGCGGAGATCCTCGTACATCGTGTTGCGCTCCGAGGAGCCCGGATAAATGGTGTAGCCGATGGCGGTGCAACCCATGCGGACCGCGTCGCGGACCGAGCCCGTGATGGCGGAGCAGGGCTCCATCTTGGCCATCGAGTCCGAGTTGTTCAGCTTGAGGATGAGCGGCACGCGGCCCGCGAAGTCGTGCGCAACCATCTCGAGCGCGCCGAGCGGCGCGGCGTACGCGTTGCAGCCGGCGTCGAGGGCGAGCTGGATGTGATAGGCCGGGTCGTAGCCGGGCGCGTTCGGCGCGAACGACCGCGCGGGGCCGTGCTCGAAGCCCTGGTCGACGGGCAGGATGACCATCTTGCCCGTACCGGCCAGGGTGCCGTGCTCGAGCACGCGAGCGAGATTGGTCACCACTCCGGGGTTTTCGGAGCGGTACCACGAGAGGATCTGCTGTACGCGGTCGGAGCGTGTGTTGGACATGATGGCGGAGCGTAGGCTGCCCCCCATTACGGGGTCAATCACCAGACCTTGCAGACCTCGTCGGCGGGCTTGACCATCGGCGCAGCGGGCTTGCACTGGAAGGCCTTGCCGAACTCGGGGACGTTCACGACGAGCCCGTTCACCCGGTACCGGGGCGGCGAGTGCGGGTTCGTGACCGCCGAGACACGCAGCTCCTCCGGTCGCTCGTTGGCGCAGGCCCATTGCGCGTAGCCGACGAAGAAGCGCTGCTCGGCCGAGAGGCCGTCGGCGGCCCTGAGCGCGGCCGGAGGCGTCGTGGTCTTCCACGCACGGTACGCGAGGATGAGGCCGCCGAGATCGGCCACGTCCTCGCCGAGCGTGAGCTGCCCGTTGATCTTGACGTCGTCGACAATGGTGTAGCCCGAGTACTGGTCGGAGATGCACTTCGCGCGACGCCGGAACTCCACGTCGTCGGCGGCCGTCCACCAGTCGCGCAGGTTACCGAGCGAGTCGAACTGCCGGCCCTCGTCGTCGAAGCCGTGCGTGAGCTCGTGGCCGATGGTCGCGCCCGTGTTGCCGTAATTCGGCGCGTCGTCGAGCTTCGGGTCGAAGAGCGGCGGCTGCAGCACGCCCGCCGGAAAGTTGATGTCGTTCATCTGCGACGAGTAGTAGGCGTTCACATCGCTGGCGGACATGAACCACTCGCCGCGATCCACCACGCTCCCGACCTTGGCGGCGTCGCGCGCGGTCTCGAAGCGCATGGCGCCGAGCGCGTTGCCGAAGAAGTCGTCCCGCTTGATGACGATGGACGAGTAGTCGCGCGGATGATCCGGGAAGCCGATCTTGTTGGCCATCGTGGCGAGCTTGGTGAGCGCCTGCTGCCGCGTGGCCGCGCTCATCCAGTCGAGCGAGCGCAGGTCCTTGTCCATCTCCGCCTCGATGGCCTTCACCATGACGAGCGCCCGGGTCTTCGTGCTCGTGCCGAAGTTCTTGCGAACGAAGAGCTGGCCCACGTCCTCCGACAGCGAGCCCGTCACGATGTGCGAGCAGCGCTTCCAGCGCGGCGGTAGCGCCTCGACGCCGCGCAGGACGTGGTCGTCGAATGCGAACGATTCGTCGACGAAGGGCTTCGACAAATACGGCGCCGCATCCGCCACGAGGTGCCAGCGCGCGTAGTGCTCGAGCGCCAGGAGGGGCTCGCGCTTCAGCAGCGCGCCGACCTCCTTGACGAACGCGAGCACGGTGATGTTCACCTGCGCGGGCTGCGTGACGCCGACGGCCACG
The DNA here is from genome assembly GCA_043729375.1 of Myxococcales bacterium. Classification (GTDB taxonomy): domain Bacteria; phylum Myxococcota_A; class Polyangia; order Palsa-1104; family Palsa-1104; genus JBDTCO01. Next base: position 16,803 of record JAYTLP010000022.1, on the reverse strand, counting down.
AAGAACGCGTCCCAGTCGATGTTCGGCGCGAGCCTGTGCAGCTCGGCGTAGGGCAGCTTGTGGAAGATCTTGTGGGGGTCGCGGTGCTCGACGCGCGTGAGCCACGCCCTTGCGAGCGCGGTCTCGATGCGCATCACGTCGGCCGAGCCCTTGCGCTGCTCGGCTGCGTCGTCGCCGAGGAGCCCGAGCATGTGCTGCACGTGCGTGACGTACTTTTTCCGCATGTCGACGGAGCGCGCATCCTTCTTCAGATAGTAGTCGCGGTCCGGCAGGCCGAGGCCACCCTCGGTGACTGCGAGGATGTAGTGCGTGGCGTCCGATGCGTCCTGCTCGGCGCCGTAGCCGAAGAAGCCCACGTTGCCGAGCTCGCGGTCGCGCGCGGCCATCCAGCCGAGCAGCTGCTTCGCGTTGGTGACCGCCTTCAGCGCGTCGAGCGCGGCATCGAGCGGCTGCTTGCCGCGTGCATCCACGGCCTTTTCGTCCATGCAGGCTGCGAAGGCGTCCCCGATGCGCTTCGTGATGGGGTCGCGGTCTGCTCGCGGCTGGCTGGCCACCTCGAGCAGCCCCCACACGTGCTTCGTGATGTCCTCGCCGAGCTTGCCGTACACGCTCCACGACGACTGGTCCGGAGGGATGGGGTGCTGCTTCTGCCAGCCACCGCACGTGTACGCGTAGAAGTCGGTGCACGGGTCGACGGTGCGATCCATGGCGGAGGTGTCGAGGCTCGGCGTGTACGGCAGCTCGACGAGCGGGGCATCGGCTGCAAGGGCCGCGGCAGGGAGCAGGAGGGCGAGGAGCGCGAGTCGCTTCATGAGCGAACTGTTTCTCCGAAGCGACCGCGATTACAACTGCGACGCGCTGTCGCGGTCAGCGAACGGTCGAGTCCACGAGGTTGTCCTCCGGCCGCCGGTCGACGAACTCGTGCAGCGGGTCGACACCCGCGCGCGCGGGCTTCTCGTTGCTGACGAACGAGGTGGAAAGCGACGTACCGCGGGCGTGGACGCGCTGCAGCGCGAGCAGGTGCCCGTGCGCGTCCACCGCGCCGACGGGAATATCCTCGTCGATGGCTACATCGTGCTCGCCGCCCTTGTCGTCGACCTCGAGCTTCTGGAGCGTGGCCTCGAGCGTCACCTCCCAGCGGTGGTCCGGCAGCTCGCGGACCGTCGCGGTGCGCGCGCGGTTCTCCCAGATGATCACGCGCTCGAAGAGGTCGGTGATGAGCCCCGCAGCGGTCGCTGGCAGCTCCGCGCGCAGCGCTGCCAGAAGGTCGGTCGACGTGGCGTACGGCGGGCCCTTGCCGGCGAATTTCGCGAGCATCGCGCGCAGCGCCCGGTCGATGACGTCCTGCCCGACCACGTCCGCGAGGTCGTACAGCACGACGCTCGCCTTGCTGTAGTGGAGGTAGAGCTGGTTCTCGACCCGCGCGAGTGGCGGTTCCTGCCGCTCCTCGCCGACACGCCCCACGAGGTAGCGGTGCAGTTCGTAGGAGAGGAAGCGCGACATCTGCGCCTCGCCGACTTCCTTCTTCATGAGCGTGAGCGCGCTGTACTGAGCAAGGCTCTCCGACAGCAGCGTCGCGCCCTGCGCACGACCGCCGACGAGCTGGTGCGCCCACCACTGGTGCGCGACCTCGTGCGCCGTCACGTAGAACGGGTAGTCGATGTCCTTGTCGTCCTTCGGATCGACGCGCGCGATGAAGCCGATGCCCTCCGAGAACGGGATCAGCGACGGGAACGACTGGGCAAACGACGCGTAGCGCGGGAACTCGACGATGTGCAGCGACCGGCGTGGGTAGGGCGAGAAGCGTGCGGAGAAGTCGGCGAGCGACTTCTTCGCGGCGTCCATCATGCGGGGGACGTCGTACGTGTGGGTGGGGTGGTGATCGATCTCGATCGCCACCGGTCCCGTGCTGTCGCGCTCCACTTTGTAGCGGCCGGAGACGATCGACCAGAAGCCGAGGATCGGCTGCGGCGCGCGATACGTGAACCAGCGCCGGCCGTCGGCCTCCCACTCGCGCTCGAGGTCTCCGGGCGCCAGCGCCGTCTGATCCGGATCGGTGGAGACCGTGGCCGAGAACGTGACGAAGTGGGAGTCCGCCGAGACGTAGTTGCGGAGCCGCGCGCGCGGCTCGTCCGGTCCCGGCATGAGGTGGCGCGGCTCGAGCTTTTCGCGCTTGCGGATGTCGTCCTGATCGAGCTCATCACCCTCGTCGTAGCCGAGGTGCGGGAAGTACTCCGACGACAGGAACGTGCCGTTGTCGACGAGCGAAGTGGGCTCGCCGTCGTTGTGCACCCCGTGCGGCACGTACTCGAGCGCGAAAGTCAACGTCATCGAATCGCCGGGTGCCAGCGGCTGCGGCAGCGTGTGGAGGTCTACACCGAGCATGTCGTCGTGCACGACGGTGGTCGCGCGATCGAAGTCGAGCCGGACCACTTTCTCGGTCACCAGGTGCGTCAGCATCACGGTGGTCACCGGGCGATCTTGCTCGTTGCGAACGACGTACGTGCCGGCGAGGGTGGCATGCCGCGCGCGCGGCCACAGGTCCACGTGGAGGTCGACGGCAGTGATCGTGGGCTGCGGCTCGGTGAGGTACCTGCGGTACGTCTGCTCGAACCGCGCGCTGTTGCGTTGCGCCTGACGCTCGCTCTCGAAGTGGTTCGCGCCGTCGGTCTGGTGGTGGAGGTAGAGCCCGGTGGCAGCCATGCAGACAAACGCACCGAGCGCCGCCCACGGGACGCCGTGCGCAGCCAAGCGCGCCCGCACGTGCTGGTGCTCCCCGCGAGGCCACAGGCGCTGACCCAGCGCGAGCAAGCCGATGGTGCAAAGCCCCCAGTACACCCGGAACCAGACGATCGAAGCGAGGTACGGGCCGAAGCGGTTCATGTCCGAGTACGTGTACGAGGGCGAGGCGTTGAACAGATAGATGTGGTGATCGACGCCGAGCTTCGAGAACATCGCCGGCGCGAGGAACGCCGCCAGCAGCACGAGGTGGCCGACGCTGCGGTTAGGGCTCGCGGTGTGCGCGACCACGGCGACGGCCGTGTACACGAGCCACGTCGGCAGCGAAACGCAGAGCAGCGTGGTGGCGTACAGGCCCGGCTCGATGCGGTCGAAGCCGGTCGAGAGCTGGAGGCCGATGCTCAGCGCGACGCCGATGGCCACCACGACGAGCTGCACCACTACGACCGAACAGAAGCTCAGCCAGAAGTACAGCGGCCCCGGTGTGGGGAGACCGTCGACCACCTGCTGCATGCGGTACAAACGGTCGCGGAACACGAGCTCTGCTCCTGCGATCGAGGCGACGGCAACGAGCACGATGCTCAGGGTGCCTTCGAGCAGCTCGAGCATCCCGTACGTCACGGGCCACGTGCGCGTGCCGAAGATCTGCCCCGCGCTGCGGTAGGCGACCGCGATGAGCACGATCTCCATGACGGCGAGGACACGGAACTGGCGGGTTGCCACGAGCTGCCGCGCCGACGACAGCACGAGGCGTGGCGCGTGGCGCACGAAGTGGCCGGCCGACAGGTCGAGGTGGAGCGTGCTCGTGCGCGGGACGAGCACGGGTACCGTGCTCGTCTGAGTCCGCGCATGTGCCTGCGGTTCTGCGGGCCGGAAGCGCCTGCAGCCGACGAGCCCGACGACAGCGCCGATCACGGGCCACAGGATGCGATTCCACAGGTACGTGCCGTGCGGCACGACGAGCTGCAGGTTGCCCTGGGCGGTGGTCCAGTACTCCGTGAGGTCCTCCGACGGCTTGAGCCCGAACGGATCGAGCAGCTCGGCCAGCGCGCGATCGTGGACACCGTCGGACAGCGAGCGCGAGATGAGGTAGCCGACCAGCAGCGCGACGCCCGCGACATGCACCGGCGTCATCGCGCGCGTCCAGGCCGCGATGCCGAAGAACAGCGAGCACGAGAACAGCACCATCGGGATCGTGGCGACTGCGTACGGCAGCGCGTAGGACGCGAGATGGTTCGGCCCGAGCCTCTCGGCCGCGAGCCACGGCATCTTGGTCGCGGCGAACAACCCGAGCGGAAGCGTGGCGAAAAGTACGAGGAGCGTGCCGAGCGCGCCGAGCCAGCGGCCGGCGAGGTAGCGGGGCACGCCGAGCGGCGTCGCGAGGATGATGGCGTACGTGCGGTGCTCGAAGTCCTGCAGCAGCGCCTCGCCGGTCACGGTCGCGCAGATCGTGAGGCCGAGGCAGCCGAGGAGGCTCACGACGAGGTGGAGGTTCAGCGGCGCGTTGGCGAACGGCTTGCCCTGTCCACTCCCGCCCGTGACGCTGTCGAATGCGCCCGCGAGAGCGTTCTCGGCGACGAAGGAGATCGCGAACAGAATGAGCCCGTAGACGAGGGTGCGCGGTGCGCGCAGGTTGCGCCGCAGCTCGAGCCAGGCGACGGTGCCGGTCATCGCGTGGCCTTGAGCGCAGCGAAGTAGACGTCCTCGAGGGTCGGGTCGATGACCTCCCATCCGTCGAGCGGCTCGTCGAGCAGCGCATGCACGACCGGGCGACCGGCCTGGAGGCGCGACGACAGCACGGTGAGGCCGGGGTGCGCGACCACCTCGGCCGGAGCGACGAAGCGGCGATGAACCTTGCCGCGCAGCGCCTCGGTGAGCACGAGCGGATCCCCCGTGACGAGCGCGCGGCCCTTGTCGATCACGGTCATCTGGCCGCAGAGCTCCTCGACGTCGTGCACGATGTGGGTCGAGAGCAGGACCACCACGTCGTGACCGATCTCGGCGAGCAGCGTGTGGAAGCGGTTTCGCTCCTCGGGGTCGAGGCCAGCGGTCGGCTCGTCGACGATGACCAGGCGCGGGGAGCCGAGCAGTGCCTGCGCGATGCCGAAGCGCTGGCGCATCCCGCCGGAGAACGTGCCCATCGGTCGCTTTCGCACGTCCCACAGGTTCGTCTTGACGAGCAGGCGCTCGACCTCGGACCTGCGCTCGTTGCCGCGAGAGATGCCCTTCAGGATCGCGATGTAGTCGAGCAGCTCCTCGGCGCTGGCCTTCGGATAGACGCCGAACTCTTGCGGCAGGTAACCGAGCACCGCCCGCACGCGTCCGGGCTCGCGCAGCACATCGATGTCGCCGAGCCGCACACTGCCCGAGTCGGCATCCTGCAGCGTCGCGAGCGTCCGCATGAGCGTCGACTTGCCCGCGCCGTTGGGCCCGAGCAGGCCGAAGAGGCCCGGCTGGATCGTGAGCGTCAGGGCGCGCAGCGCGTGCACGTCACCAGGGTACGTCTTGTCGACTGCGCTGATCTCGAGGGCCGGCATGCGCGGACCTTACCGTGTCCCTCGGCGGCGCGATTGTCGCCCGGTGTGCTCGTCGCAAAGTGTCGCGAGGCGGTCGAGCAGCCAGCGATGCGCGGGTCCGAGCCGAAAGCTGCGCTGGTGAATCGCCGCGAGCGTCAGCACGTGCTCGTTGCGCCCCCACGCGACAGGATGCAGCTCGACGAGGCGCTTCTTCGCGAGGTCGTCGTGGACGAGGTGCTCGGGCAGGTTGCCCCACCCGAGGCCGGCGCGGAGGAGGGCGTGCTTGGTGTGTAGATCGCCGACCCGCCACGTGCGCGCGGACAGGACGGCCTGGTCGGCGACGCCGGAGTCGGTGCGCTCGCTGAGCACGATCTGCACGCACGCGGCGAGCGCGGCCGACGACAGCTTGCCGTGAAGTCGGGCGAGCGCGTGACCCGGTGCAGCGACCGGGATCATGCGGACCTCGAAGAGTGCAATCCGCTCGAGGCTAGCGGGCAGGCCGACCGGCACCGTGACCCCTATCGTCGCGATGCCGGCGGCCACGCGCCCCGCGACTGCGCTCAGGGTCTCGGTGTCCACGCGCAGGTCCACCGCTGGAAAGGCGGCGGCGAAGCCTGCACAGAGCTCGACCAGGGCTGGCAGCGGGAACAGGGCGTCCACGCACAGCGCCACGCGGGCCTCGACGCCGTCCGCCAGCTCGGTCGCGACCTGTCGCAGCGCGTCCATCTCGCCGAGTACGCGGCGCGCCGACGCGAGCACGTGGGTTCCCTCGTCCGTGAGTGACGGCATCCGCGCCGACCGATCGAAGAGAGCCAGCCCGAGCTGCGCCTCCAGGTTGGCCATCGCGGTGGACACTGCCGACTGCACGCGCCCGAGGCTGCGCCCGGCTGCCGAGAAGCTGCCGGCTTCGGCGACGGTGACGAACGTGCGGAGCTGGTCGAAGCTTGCATCCATCTGCATTGAAGATGTTGAGTATCACAAAAATGCCGATTCACGAGATGACTGCGCGGGGCCATTCTGAGTACATCCGAGGAGCACCGCCATGATGACCTTCCGACCCGCCACCGACCGTGGCCATGCCCAGCACGGCTGGCTCGACAGTCACCACACCTTCTCCTTTTCGGGCTATCACGACCCGCGCCACATGGGCTTCCGCGCGCTGCGCGTCATCAACGACGACCGCGTGGCGGCTGGTCGGGGCTTTGATGAGCACCCGCACCGCGACATGGAGATCATCTCCTACGTCCTCGAGGGCCAGCTCGCTCACGAGGACTCGATGGGCACGGGCTCGGTTATCGCCCCGGGCGACGTGCAGCGCATGAGCGCCGGCAGCGGCGTCACGCACAGCGAGTTCAACGGCTCGAAGACCCGCCCCGTACACTTCCTGCAGATCTGGCTCCTGCCGGACGCGACCGGCATCGCGCCGGGCTACGAGCAGAAGACGTTCACCGTCGCGGAGAAGCTCGGCAAGCTCCGCCTCGTCGCATCACCTGCGGGTACGGACGGCAGCGTCACGCTTCACAGCGACGCCTCGCTCCACGCGGGCCTGTTCGACGCCGGCCACGCGGCGACGCTCGAGCTCGCAGACGGCCGCCACGCGTGGGTGCACGTGGCCAGCGGTGAGGCCACGGTCAACGGGAAGCCGATGCGCGAGGGCGACGGCGCCGCATTCTCCGGCGAGCGGACGATTGTCGTGGCCGGCGCAGGCCAGCGGGCGGAGGTGCTCGTCTTCGACCTCGGTTAGCGGTGGAGGAAGCGCGCGAGCGCCTTTGGTGCGACGCGGTCGACCTCGCCGCCGAAGAGCAGCGTGACCGAGCGGCCGATGCGCTCGAGCCCGGCTTGGAGCTTGTGGGATGCGGCGGGGTCTCCGTCGACGGCGTCGCCGAAGCGCTCGAGGCTCCCCTGGCAGCTCATGAGCGGGCCCCACATGCGACGCGCCGCCTCGTGCGCGCGGTCGTCGTGCTCGCGCGCGTCGTCGATGCGCCCGAGGTAGACGAGCAGAGCGCCGAAGTCGTGCGCGAGGTCCGGCGTGTTCTCGCCGAAGTAGCCGAAGAGCTCGTTCACGCCACGCTCGGGCGCGGCCACGTTGCGATCGGCGATGGCGCATATCTTTCCTAGCCGACGACCGAGCTGCATCTCGGGCCGCTGCGCGTGTTGGTAGTACAGGAGCGCGAGCAGCACGAGCACGCCGACGACCAGTGACTTCCACAAGGTGTCCATGCATCGAGCCTACCGCGATCGCCGCGTGCGCGTGTGCGCATCAGCGCGAAGCAGAGCTATTCAGCAGCGTCGACGCAGCCGCGCGCGGACTGCCATGTGCGCGGAGCGATACCCCGCCAGCACGCCGTCCTCGTACTGCCACGCCGGGTCGCCCGTGAGCTCGGGGTAGTCGTGCGGCTGCTCTAGGTCATCGTCGGTGAATCGCGGGTTGTGGCGCCGCGCCAGCACGCCCACCTTTGCGTGCTGCTGCTGGATCAGCTCGTGAAACAGACGATCCAGCTCGTCGAGGGCGTCGCTCACGAGTCGGCGCAGACCGTGCCGATGTGGTTGAAGCCGACGGGCTCGAGCTGGAGCGTGGAGTGCCCGATCTGGAACTCGCGGTGCAGCACCTCGTGGAGCCGGCGCAGAAGATCGTCCTGCGTGGAGCCGCCCGTGACGCGTACGACGACGTGCGCGGACATCGAGCACAGGCCGCTCGTGATGGACCAGATGTGCATGTCGTGTACGGCGACGACGCCATCGACCTGGCCCATCGCCTGCGTGACGTGGTCGCGATCGAGCTCGCGCGGGACCGTCTCGAGCAGGATGTCGACGGCTTCGCGAACGAGCCGCACTGCGCCCCAGAGTACGAAGAGGCCGATGAAGATCGAGAGGATCGGGTCGATGTAGAACAGGCCCTTCGCGAAGTACATCACCGCGCCACCGACGAGCACGGCCACCGACGAGACCGTATCGGAGATCACGTGCAGGTACGCGCCGCGGACGTTGAGGCTCTGCGCGCCATGCAAGAGCCACGCACCGAGCAGGTTGGCCACGAGGCCCGCAGCTGCGACGACCATCATGATGCCGGTCTGAACCTCGACGGGCGCGCCGATGCGGCGGAAGGCCTGCCAGAGGAGCGCGCCGGACAGCAGCCCCAGCAGGATTCCGTTGGCGAGCGCGGCGAGGATCTCGATGCGGTGCCAGCCGAAGGTGCGACGGGCATCGGCGGGCCGGGCGGCGAGCACGATCGCCCCGAGCGCGAGGCCTTGCGCAAAGATATCGGACAGCATGTGCCCAGCGTCGGAAACGAGGGCGAGGGAGTGCGCCACCAGGCCACCGACCAGCTCGCAGACGAACAGCGTCGCCGTGATGCCGACGGCCAGCTTCAGCCGGCGACTGTCGCGAGCGCGTGACTCGGGCGTGGCGACAGCCGACCTGCGCGGGAGCCCGTGGCTGTGCCCGGCGTGATCGTGACCGTGATGAGCGTGACCATCGTGGTCGTGGCGGTCGTGGTGCTCTGACATCGTTCTTCGACGGTAGCAGCCGGAAGCGGTCGCAGCAACGTCAGCGGCGTCGCGGGCGCGTGAGGAACTCGGCGGCCGGCGCGATGCGCGTGGCCTCGTCCAGCGCGGTGCGGCCCACCAGCATCGGAAAGCGCATGTCGCCGCGGTCGGCAAGCGACACGCGCACCGTCCGCAGGCGCGCACCGAGCTGGAGCCCCGTCTCGATGACGAGGCGCCGCTCCTCGTGCCCACCCGAGTCGCGCACCATCGACTGTTCGACGATCTCGACGCGCGCTCTGCGCACGGGGGAGTCGTCGCCGGCGGGCAGCTCGATCTCGTAGAGCGCGCGTCCGGAGGCGCTCTTGCCGACGGGTCGCATCGACGACACGTGCAGCGCGGATGACCGTGCACCCGTGTCGATCTTCGCGGGCAGGCCGCGCACGCCGAGGTCGGGAAGGTCGACCAGCTCGCACCAGCCGACCTCGTGCTCGATGCGAGGAGCGTGCGGAGCCTGCCCGAGCTTGGCGAGGGTGGCCACGGGTCCCGGGATGATGCGGCCCGAGCGTTGCCGCAGCACGACACCCGACAGCGGCGCACGCACGAGCTGCCGCCCCGAGAGGCCGAGCGGTCCGACGCTCGCGATGGGCGTACCGCGACGCACCCAGGTGCCGATGGCGACGAGCGGCTCGACGACGCCCGCCTGCGCGGTGGCGACGTCCTCCAGCACACGTACGACGGTTCCAGCCACGTCCCTGCGCTTCTCGGCGAGCGCGATGAGCCCGCTCCAAAGCGCTTCGCGAACGCGGTCGCTCACGGCACGATCGACTCGACTCGCTTCGCCTGCGACGAGCCACGTGGTCGGTGCGGACAGGAGATCGCGGTTGAGCACCGTCGTTCCCTGTACGACGAGCGGCGCGAACGCGCGCGCGAGCCGACGATCGCTCGCGTCTGCGAGGTCGGCCTCCGCGTGCAGCGCGACTCGCTCGCCGACCTTCGAGCCACGCAGCAACACGACGGCCGACGCGCCTTCCACGATCTTGCGGACGAGCGGTGCGCGCGCGTACGGGTCGCGCTCGAGCGGCGGAGCGGGTCCGTCCACGAGGAAGCCCACGGTGCCGCGCAACGCCGACGGATCGAGCGAGTCGCGCAGCTCGCACACGGCCTGCTGCAGGGCGGGATCTTCCGCGCCGCGGGTCACCCACAGCCACGCGAGCGGTCCGGGCCTGACGCCGCGTACGACGTCGGCGGCGATTCCGCGCGCGAGCTCGAGCCGGGCACGCGTGCCCGCCGCAACGACGAGCGCTGGGCTGTGCGCGGCCATCAGGCCGCCTTGCGTGCAAGCTGCTCGCAGTGCGCGACGATGCGCTGCGCCACATCGAGGCCGCTGGTGCTCTCGACCCCCCGCAAGCCGGGGCTCGAGTTGACCTCGATGATGCGGGGTCCCTGCGTCGACTCGAGCATGTCCACACCGGCGACGTGCAGGCCCATCACGCGTGCGGCGGTGAGCGCCGCTTCGCGGTACGCCGCGTCGAGCTCGGTCTGGACGCCGGCGCCGCCGCGGTGGAGGTTGGAGCGGAACTCACCATCCTTGGCCGTGCGACGCATCGCCGCCACGACCTCGTTACCGACGACGAGCGCGCGGATGTCGGAGCCCTTGGCCTCGGCGATGAACTCCTGGAGGATGATGTTCTGCCCGAGGCCCCAGAGGGTATCGAGCATGGACTGCACGGCTGGCTTCGAGTCCGCGATCATGACGCCGACGCCCTGCGTGCCCTGCAGCAGCTTGATGATGACCGGCGTGCCACCGACGGCATCGACGGCCGCGCTGACCGCACGTGCGTCGCGAGCGAGCGCAGTGCGCGGGATGCCCACGTCGTGTTGCGAGAGGAGCTGCAGCGCGCGCAGCTTGTCGCGTGACTGCGCGATGGCGAGCGAGCCGTTGCAGACCGGCACACCGTGGCGTTCGAAGTGAGACACCACGGCGAGACCGTAGTCGGTGATGGACGCGCCGATGCGAGGAATCACGACGTCTATCCCGGTGACCTCCGTGCCGCGATACAGCATGCGCTGCGATCCACGCGCGATGGCGAGGACGCACTCTATCGGGTCGAGCACCTCGAGCTCGTGTCCACGCGCCCGCGCGGCCTCTATGAGCCGCGACGTGGAGTAGAGCTTCACGTTCCTGCTGAGGAGCGCGATGCGCACGACGCGTTGCTACCACGGCGGCCGACCTCGTACCATCAGCCCATGAGGCGTCTCGGGTTAACGCTGTTGCTCGCGGGATGCGGCGCCTCGCCGGCACGCAGGACGCAGGCGCTCGGCGCGACGCACACGCTCTGGCTCGTGCTCGATGGCGGCACGATACAGAGCGGGAGCAGCGACGAAGCCACTCTGCTCGTCTCGTCGCTGGGAACCGCCCAGGTCCCCGCATTCGATCCGACCGTGGTCGCACCGGCAGTGCTCGCGTCTGTGACAGCCGTGCTCGTCGATCGCGTGCGCAGCTACTTCCTCGCCTACGACCTCGACGTCGTGACCGCGCAGCCGACGAGCGGCGACTACGCCGCCGTGCTCGTGGGCGGCACGTCGGCGATCCTCGCCCCGGCGCAGCCCCCGGCGATCGCGGGCGTCGGCAAGGTCGACTGTGGAGACGCGAACCCGCGGAGCCTCGACTTCGCGTTCTCCGCGTCGGCGTCGCCCGCACAGGGAGGCGTCGTCGCGCTCGGCGCCACCATCGCGCACGAGGCTGGGCACGGGTGGGGGCTCGAGCACACGACGAACGTCCACGATCCCATGTACTCGGTACCACAGCCGCAACAGACGCTCGACGACCTGTTCTCGCTTCGCTTCGAGAGCGGCGCGTACTCGGCATTCCAGGCCAGTGGCGGCTCGACCCCCGAGCAGTGCGGACACGCGGATCCGATCGACCACGCGGTGCTGCTGCTCTCCGCGCTCGGCGCACGCACGCAACCGCTCGGCAGCGCACCGACTGTGACGCTCGCGTTTCCGCCGGATCGCGCGGTGCTGCCGCCGATCCTGCCGCTCCGGATCGACGCGAGCGACGCTGCCCGCGTCGAGGTTTACCGGGACCTGGAGCTCGTTGCGGTGGTCGGCGCGCCGTACCAGGCGACGGTCACGCTGCCCGTGGCCGCCGCGACGACTCTCACGATAGAGGCTGTGGGGGCAGACGGACAGCGCGCACGTGAAAGCCGTACGTTCCGAGTCGACGACGCAATCCCGCCTGCCTGTGATGCCTCGCTGCCGTGCACTGCGCCTGCGACGTGTGTCGAAGGATTCTGCGCGGTCGCGTCGTCGGACCTGTCCCCGACGCCCGCCGATCTGGGATCGGAGGTCGCAGGCCGAGGCGGCTGCACCCTCGGTGGACGCGCGCCCGTGCCCGGCGGGCTCGCGCTCCTGTGGCTTGCGTGGGTCGTCAGAAGTCGACGGTCTTTTCGGCCACGGGGCTGACCACCGTCTGCGCGCCCGTGATGGCCGAGGCGCCGCGCGTCCGGAGCCTGATGCGTCCGTATGCGCCGCCGCCACCGCCGCCGTTGGTGGACTTTCCGCCCGGCTGAGGTCCGACACCGAGCACGCCCCCGTTGCCGCCCGCGCCGCTGCCCGTCCCGCCGCTCGCACCACCGACCGCCGGCGTCGTGCTCGCGCGGCCGTCCTGACCGTCCTGACCGTCGCTGCTGCCGCCGTTCGTGGCGCGCCCGCCGGCGCCCCCCGCGCCGCCGTTGGCCGTGAGCGTGCCGGCGAGGTTCATCGTCGGCGCTTCGAGCCAGAGCGAGCCGCCCGAGCCGCCCCCACCGCCTGCTGATGCAGACTCCTTGCAGCCGCCTCGCCCGCCGCCGCCGCCCGCGTCGACGACGCCCGAGAAGAGCAGGTCGAGCGCGATGCCTGCGGAGAGCTGTACGGCGCCACCCCCCGCGCCTCCGAGGCCGAAGCCCTGATCTGCGGGACACGGGTTGTTCCCGGAGAGGCCGGAGCCGGCGCCTCCGCCCGATCCACCGGCGAGCTCGGTCGAGTAGGTGCCACCCGCAGCTCCGCCCTGGCCGTTGCTGAGCGAGGCCGAGTCGCCACCGGCCGCGCCGCTGGTGCCGTGACCTGCGCCGCCGCCACCAGAGTCGTCGATGTCGCTGCTCTTGCCGTCGGAGCCAGCGCCCTGACCCGTGAACTGACCGCCGGGGCCCGGGGTGCGCTGCTCGGCGCCCGCGTGAAGCTTCGCGCCGATCTGGATCGATCCCGCCGCAACCACGATGAGCGCGCGTCGTCCGTGCACGCGCAGGTCGTTCGTCACGTTGAAGTCGCGAACGGAGAGCACCGCCCAGTCATCGTGGCCAGGCTCCGCAGCGAACAGGAAACCCGGCGCCGGGGCCATGCCGTCGATCTGAAGCCTCTCGGTGTCGATGTCGCGCGGCCCTGCCAGGGACGAGGCACCCGGTACGACGGCGCTCGGCGACACGTGCGTGGGCACGAACCCGGGGCCGTGCGCGGCATCGGCGGCGAATGCGCCGTCGCGCGAGGAACCGTCGACCCCTACCGCGAATCCGGGCACAACGAACTGGCAGCCACCAGCTGCGAACGCGACGAAGGCCAGTGCCGCACGTCGCCTCACGAGTCCCGTCATAGCACGGCGGCGCAGTGCGCGGAGACACGCACCCCGTGCTACGGTCTCCGACGGGGAATGGTCGACCTTCGCGCATACGAGAAGCTGCACACCATCGCGCTTCTGAAGGACGTGGTGCGCAAGTGGTGGAACGTCGAGCTCGCGTTCGCCGATTCGCGCGGCTACGTCATCGACCACGCGGAGGGCAGGGTCGTGCCGCCCGACAACGACTTCTGTCGTCTCGCGCTCTTCTCGAAGGAGGGCTTCCGCGGCTGCAACGACTCGGTCAAGGAGGCGCGCGACAAGTTGCGCTCTGCCGGAAGCGGGCGACGCGCAGTCGTGCACGAGTGCCACCTGGGCTTCGATGTCGTGGCCTGCCCGCTGGTGCTCGACGGGGACTTCGCGGGCTTCCTCTTCGTGAGCGGGACCATCCACACCGAACTCTCTCCCTCCTCGGGCGAAGCGCTGCTGCGCAAGATTCGCGACGTCGCCCCTGCGTCGCACGACCACGCCGACCTGCACGGGTCGCTGCAGCGGATCCCGCGGCTCGACGCCACGCAGCTCGAGCACCTCTGCGATCTGCTCGAGCTCGGCAGCACCGAGATCGAGGATTTCCACGCCGAGCAGCAGAAGCGCGAGCGCGAGGTCTCCACTCTCAGCCAGGAGCTCGGCGAGCGTTATCGCTTCGAGAACATCGTCGGCACCTCGCGCGCGATGCAGGGTATCTACCGCCTGCTCGAGAAGATCATCGAGTCCGACTCGACGGTGCTCATCCAGGGCGAGAGCGGCACCGGCAAGGAGCTCATCGCGCGCGCCATCCACTACAACGGCCCGCGCGCAAAGAAGGCGTTCGTCGCTCAGAACTGCTCTGCCTTCAACGACAACCTCCTCGAGAGCGCGCTCTTCGGCCACGTGAAGGGCTCGTTCACCGGCGCCATCAAGGACAAGAAGGGCCTCTTCGAGCTCGCCGACATCGGAACCTTCTTTCTCGACGAGGTAGGCGACATGTCACCCGCGCTGCAGGTCAAGCTGCTGCGCGTCCTTCAGGAGGGCACGTTCACGCCCGTCGGTGGTACCGAGCAGCGACAGGTCGACGTGCGCGTCATCGCGGCCACACACAAGGACCTCGTGAAGCTCGTCGAGCGCGGCGAGTTCCGCGAGGACCTGTTCTATCGCATCAACGTCATCAAGGTGCAGGTCCCGCCGCTGCGCGATCGCATGGACGACCTCGCGGTGCTTCTCGAGCATTTTCTGCGCAAGCATTTCCGACCCCGGCCCGGCGCGATCCGCACGCGGCCACCGCGCCTCTCCTCCGAGGCGCTGGCCGTGATGCAGACCTATCCATGGCCCGGCAACATCCGCGAGCTCGAGAACGAGATCGAGCGGTGCATGGTCCTTGGTGGCGAGCTCGAGGAGCTTCCCGCCGAGCTCCTCTCGCAGCGCCTCCAAGATGCCGCGCGTCTCCCGCCGCGCGCATCAGCTCCGACGCCGCGCACCTACGATCGCGCCACGTCGCTCAAGGACGCCGTGGAGCAGCTCGAGCGCGACCTCATTCACCAGGGTCTCATCCGCACCCACTGGAACAAGAGCCAGCTCGCAAAGGACCTCGGCATCTCACGTTCCAACCTCATCATGAAGGTGGAGAAGTACGGCCTCGAGAGGAAGAGCTAGAGGCGAGCGAGCTTCTTGATCCGGTCGAACGCCGGCTTCTCGACGGGCTGGACCGACAGGCGCGAGCCTCGCTGCAGGAGCGCCATCTCGGCCAGCAAGGGCTCTTGCCGAAGGGCGTCGAGCGGCAGAAACGTGGCGGCCTTCTTCACCGGCACGATCTCGACGCAGCGCCACACGGGCGCATCCTTCGTCGCGCGCTTCTCGAAGTAATCGCTCTTCGCGTCGAACTGCGTCGGGTCCGCGGCGGCAGTGGCGGAGACCTTCGCAAGGCCAGCGATGCCGGGCGGATCGGAGCTCGAGTGATAGAAGAGGACGAGGTCGCCGACCTTCATCACGTCCATGAGGTTTCGCGCCTGGTAGTTGCGCACGCCCGTCCAGAGCGACTTGCCATCGCGTGCAAGGTCGTCGAACGCGTACGACGAGGGCTCGGATTTCATGAGCCAGTACTTCACGAATCGTGGTCTCGCGGGTCCGACGGTCCGTCGTGCCGGCCGACCTCGTCGACGTTCTTCTCACCGGCGATGCGATAGCGACCGTCGAGCCAGTTGCCGAGGTCGACGAGGCGGCAACGCTCGTTGCAGAACGGCGCACTCTCGGTGCCGTCCGGAACTTCAGCCCGACAGGTCGGGCACTGCATCAGGAAACGTCCCCCGAGCCGCGTGGAAGATCGCCTTCCTCTTCCGCGCCGTCGGACGACGGCGGCTCGTCGTTGAGGTACGCGAACGTACGCACGAGGCGCAGCATCTCTTCGCGCTGCGCAGCCGACAGGTTCACGAACTCGACGCCCATGCCCGGGTTGCGAGCCTCGACCTCGTCTGCCACGACCGGGTTGATCCACACCACGACGCCTTCGACCTCCATGAGCTCGCCACCAGCGACGCGGAAGCGCATGTTGATGCGCGCGCCCTTCGGCTCCGGTGTCTCCGTACGGACGAAGATCCCCATCGCGCTGATGTCGGTGATGTACGCGAAGAGGAACGTGTCGCTCGCGCGGTAGTCGACCTCGAGATCCACCGGTACGCGCTCGTGGATGCGCCGGTCAGCGCCGCGGCGGTCGTCGACCACCGGGGTCAGTTCTTTGCGCCGATCCTGTGTCATGCACCCCTCCCCAGAACTCCCGCTCGATACCAAGTGCATCCGACACCGACAAGAAAAAAACGATGCTGGTATTTTCTACTTCACGCGGACGGCGCCCAGCTTCACGCGATTCTCACCGTCGGCGGGTCCATCCTCGACCTTCATGCGGTGGTCGCCGGAGAAGAGGCCGAAGTAGAGCTGGAAGAGGCCGCTCATCTCGGTGCCATGGTCCGGCTTCAGCACGTACTCGTCCATGACGTACGTGCCCGCGGTCCAGAACTGCGTCGGGAAGTGTCCGTCCACTGGCACGTGGTCGCCGTTCACGCGAGCGCCCGGCCCGTCGAAGTGCAGGAACACCTTGTAAGCGCCGCCCACGGGCGCCAGCACGTGGAAGTAGAGCCTCACGGTCACGTCGCCGTTGTGGGGCGCCTCGGCCGGCAGGTCGTAACCGACGAGCTCGAGCTTGTCTTCGAACCTCACCGCGGTCTTCACGGCGGGCCTGGGTGGCGTGGTCGACACGAAGCGACGGATCGGGTTGAGGTCCTTCTCGCTGGGGCCGAGGCGGTTGGACAGGATGAGGAAGCGCGAGTTGCTGTCGTCGATGACGTAATACTCGACGAGCGTGGAGGCCTTAGGCGTGATGACGGGCGTTGCGTCGGGCGCGATGACCGGGGCCGCGACGGTGTGGCCGCCGGAGTGCGTCACCTGG